>NZ_JAAHGU010000044.1:0-49596 GCF_010692685.1 Okeania sp. SIO2F5
TTAAGAGGGAAGATTTGGGGAGAGATAATACAAAAAATTCAACACTCCTTCAACTGAATTTTCCTCAAAATTAATGCGCGAAAAGACTTGACTACCATAATTATATAGATCTCAAATGGGTTCTATAACGCTAAAGCTCAGTGATGTGGATTCTTTGAGTCCACTACAGCAACTTGTTATGTTTCAAGTTTCTTGTACATGACATAAGCATCAACAAATCCTTCCTTAGGATGTTTGAATGCTTCGGGAAGCGTGCCGATGATATCAAAGCCATGCTTTTGCCAAAGACGAACAGCACCAGTATTAATGGATACAACAAGGTTGTACTGCATGGCGTGGAAACCAAGCTCCACCGCTTCCTTCTGAGAATGCTCACACATAGCAGAGGCGACCCCTTTGCCACGAGTCGCTTCCCTGACCACATATCCGCAGTTGCATACATGAGACCCCTGACCAGGCTGATTAGGCTTGAGGTAGTAGGTGCCCAATATCAACCCTGAATCATCTTCAGCAACGTATGTTGCCTCTGGCACCTCAATCCAGGCATGAAAGGCATCCTGCTCAGGAATATTGGTGGGGAAGGTATAGGTCTCGCCAGCTCGAAATACTGGCTTGACAATCGCCCAAATTCTTGGCCAATCTTGCTCCTGAAAACGGCGGATTTTAATCATGCGTAAGTAACCTTTCTTGAAGTATAAACTTGTAAGTACATCGCAGTTGGGGTACAACATTTTATATAAAATGACTGTACTGCAAAACAATATAATTACGTCAATGTTCTAAAAATGTCTAGAACCCGTGGTTGTTCATGATTTATATCTTGTTGACGTAAAAGCCTCTGCTAGTCTATATTTGAGACTGTTTTTCGGTTCTATTTTATTTAAGTCCCAATAGCTCGCTTAACTGATAACTGATGACTGAACCTCATGCTGGATATACTCTACCTGTATTTGCTTGTGCTGCTGCTGTAGCTGCACTCCGTTGGGTACGTCAAAATATCTCGTCTTTGCCTACCGTATCAATTAATTTACTAGAACCAGCAAAAATTGTCGATATTCTTATCGAACAGGTAGCTTTACTGAAAAATAATACTGCCTTAGCTATTACCCGTTCCGACCCCGGTAATAATCTCGACCTAACTCGCAATACTCCTGTGTGGGCTATGATAGAATTGGCCAAAGTTTCCCCTACAGAGGCTTCAGAACAAATTGTAATTATAGGTGGAGCAGGAATTGGACATAATATTCATTCTGGGGAAGCAGCTATATATAGTTATGCGCGACGACTGCTGCAAGAAAATCTTCCACCCTTGCTCAACCAAAATGAACAAATTAAAGTCTCCATCATTTTACCAGAAGGTCGTCAATTAGCAACTCGGACTTCTAATTCTGCTTTTGGTATAGTTGAAGGTCTTTCTTTGTTAGGCACTACCGGGGTTTCTCAACCTTTAAGTGTGCCTGGGCAACTTGATGCTTATCGGGATGAGTTACAACAAAAGGCAGCACAGTTTAATTGTTTGGTGTTTTGTGTGGGAGAAAATGGTTTAGACCTAGCGAGGAAAATGGGAATACCACCACAGCAGACTATTAAAACAGCTAACTGGTTAGGCCCAATGTTAGTAGCTGCTGCTATTGCTGGATTAGAGTCTATTTTATTATTAGGCTATCATGGCAAATTAATTAAGTTGGCTGGTGGAATTTTTCATACTCATCACCATCTAGCTGACGGACGATTAGAAATTTTAACAGCTCACTGCGCAAATATAGGTTTGCCCACTCCTGTGCTACAAAAAATTTTTGCTTGTACTACTGCCGAGGCGGCCTTGAAAATCCTACGGAGTTTAGATAAAGATAATGAAAAGAATTGGGTGGGTCTAGTCTATGGGGCGATCGCCTCCCGTATAGAGGAACGTAGTCAAGCTTATATTTTTAATCATAGTCAAAAACAGGTCCAAGTAGGTTCGATGTTATTTGACCGCGATCGCCAAATTTTCTTAAAAACTGAAGTTGCCGATACACTTTTTGCAAAAATTTGTTATTCTATTAAAAATGTTGAAAAAAGACTCCCGTTATAATCGCGAGATTTAACAGTGAGACGGGGCGTATAAATTGCGCGGGAAACCCATGCACACAGCCCCTGAATTTCAACCAGAAAAATAATTGAGCAATACGCACGCATATTTTTGGCGTTATAATTTTATCAATAGCCGTGGGGCACACGGCACGATAAAAGGGCACCTCCTGGGCGGAAGTTTCCTTAGCGTACAGACGGAGCAAGAAAAAGCTTGTGGAGATGGTCTGACGGGGGTGCAACTCGACTAGTTTGATTTGTTATCTAGTTAAGAATCTATGTTCGTATAGCGTTGCGTCAGCAAAACAAGAATCTCCCGTTATAATAGCTCTTATTTAACGGCGAGAGTGTCAATAGGAATACCCTCAGCTAGAGTTACAGCGGTTTTCATTTCGGTAGACTACAGAGGGAATGGCCATTTCCCCCTACAGGGTTTTGGTTATGACGATGTGGTTGAGCAATCAGCAAAAGCGCTGTAGCGTATTGTAGGAAAAATAAACAATAGTGGATAGTGGATCAGGCGCGGGGGAAAATTAAAATAAATTGGTAAATTTCATAACTAGCTAGAGTGAGCAACTGGTTTAGAAGTAGACGCTCATTCTTTAGTCAGAATACCAAAACATTTTTAATAGAACTAGCCTTGATTAATAATTCGCTAGGAAGAGCGATCCCTATTGATAATTAATCAATTTAGCCTGTTAGTTTTTAGTTAGCCTGTTAGTTTTTAGGTTACCATTCAATCCAAGTATAAACCTTTTGTGGCAGTAGGCAAAATTTAGTTTGATACAAAAAGTGTGGAGAAAGAAATTTTCCTTACAAAAAACATATATTTATAGCTTATAAGCTCGGGCTGACAACTTAAAACTCAGGAAAATCAACCTCACAAGTAAAATATCATAGCACATTAACCGTGACTCTAACAAGACAGACAGAAAAAATTTCTGATTCCTCCACTCAGTTTAACCGTCAGATGATCGTGATTCTGGACTTCGGTTCTCAATATTCAGAACTAATTGCCCGCCGGATTCGCGAAACTCAAGTATACTCAGAAGTTATTTCTTATCGGACAACTGCTGAAAAACTGGTAACTCTCAATCCCAAGGGAATTATTCTTTCTGGAGGCCCTAACTCAGTTTACGATAAAGTGGCACCTCATTGCGATCCCGAAATTTGGCAGTTGGGAATACCAATTTTGGGCGTGTGTTACGGTATGCAGTTAATGGTACAGCAATTAGGGGGTGAAGTTCAACGCGCTCAATTAGCTGAATATGGCAAAGCATCTTTATCTATAGATAACCCCACAGATTTACTGACTAATGTGGAAGAGGGTACAATTATGTGGATGAGTCATGGAGATGCTGTGACAAAAATGCCCTCAGGTTTTGAAGTATTAGCTCATACGGATAATACTCCCTGTGCAGCGATCGCTCACCATGAGAAAAAGCTCTATGGGACTCAGTTTCACCCAGAGGTAGTTCACTCTCTTGGTGGTCAAGCGTTGATTCGGAATTTTGTCTACCATATTTGTAAGTGTGAACCAACTTGGACTACAGAAGCTTTTGTAGAAGAAGCGATTCGAGAAATTAGAGCTAAGGTAGGGGACAAACGAGTATTATTAGCATTGTCTGGAGGAGTTGACTCTTCAACTTTAGCATTTTTGCTGCATCGAGCGATCGGGGATAAATTAACTTGTATGTTTATTGACCAAGGGTTTATGCGGAAGTATGAACCAGAAAACTTGGTGAAAATATTTCAAGAATCTTTTCATATATCAGTTGAGTATGTAAATGCTCGCGAGCGCTTCTTGACTAAACTCAAAGGAGTCACAGACCCAGAACAAAAACGCAAATTAATTGGCCATGAGTTTATTCAAGTATTTGAAGAAGAGTCAAAACGTTTAGGGCCTTTTGATTATCTGGCTCAAGGTACTCTTTATCCAGACGTGATTGAATCTGCTGACACCAACGTTGACCCTAAAACGGGTGAGCGAGTAGCAGTTAAAATCAAGAGTCATCACAATGTCGGTGGTCTGCCAAAAGATTTAAGATTTAAGTTAGTAGAACCTTTGCGCAAGCTATTTAAAGATGAAGTGAGAAAATTAGCTCGCTCCATAGGTTTACCAGAAGAAATCGTGCGACGACATCCTTTTCCCGGTCCAGGGTTAGCAATTCGGATTTTAGGAGAAGTTACAGATAAACGGTTGAAAATTTTGCGAGATGCTGACTTTGTTGTGCGTGACGAAATCAAACAACAAGGGATGTATCACGATTTTTGGCAAGCGTTTGCGGTGTTGTTGCCTATTCGCAGTGTGGGGGTAATGGGAGACCAACGTACTTATGCTTACCCTATTGTTTTGCGGTTTGTTTCTAGTGAGGATGGGATGACTGCTGACTGGTCTCGGGTACCTTACGATTTGCTGGAAATTATTTCTAACCGCATTGTGAATGAGGTTAAGGGAGTTAATCGGGTGGTGTATGATATCACTTCTAAGCCTCCTGGTACTATTGAGTGGGAGTAATATAGTCTGCACTGTAGTAGACTGACACAGCTAAAATAGTGTATTAGAAAAATGCTCTAATCTTTACGGTTCATGTATTTGAATAAAAATCTATTGCACCATTTTAGGCGTGTCACGCCAGTAGGTTGGGTTAAGCGGCAGTGCAATCTAACATAACTAGGGTTTTTGAACCCATCCCACTATTCTTGAAACCTTTATATTGAGGTAATATAAAATTCGTTAAATTCCCAAAAATCATGTTAGTGGGATAGACTTATGGTTTTTGGTTTTCAAGCTACCTCAATTAAATCAACCTCGACAATTCGAGGGTGTTGGGTTTCGTACCTTAACCCAACCAACCTACAACTTTACTATTGAATAGGAGTAACATAGTGTGTACTGTAGTGCCGTGGCACACCTAAAATGTTACAAAAATAGGGGGGGTCTGCATTAAATTAATGGTGTGTCAAACGATCGGATGAACCCGTCCACGACCCAATAATAATTATGCACCCCTTATCGTTGAGAGAAAAAAAGAGAAGGGGTATTTCTCCTCTCTTTATCGTTTCAATCACTTTTTAGCCTTTAGTCTTTCTTCTGCTGCCTAGCATTAAGCCACCTAGTGCGATCAAACTCACTATAGATGCTGTTGGTTCAGGGGTTTAGGATGCCTGGGTTTCTCCACCACTCTGCTTAAAAGAGGAAGAAGACACTACAGTTTCGCTCGACACAAGTACTGTTGTGATATCCACTGGATATCGCTCAAAAGGCACATACATACTAACTATACTACTAATTGCCATATTATTCTAAATGAGAGGCCTTCATCCGTGTATGGGTTGGTAAACAACTTCACATCATCTGCGTCAATGTAATACAAAAAATCAAGATTTGCCTGCCACTCAGAGGCGAAGGCAGAATCTGAAGAATCCCACAACAGGACTCCAAGACCCAAGACGGAAGATAGCTCAACATACCAGGAGTCTAACTCCGAACTAAGAATCACGCTGTCAGAGTTGTCATCTTGAGCTGTCCAATCAAAGATCAACCGGTAATCATTAGAGAAGGTTAAGTTTGTCCTACCTGTGAAACTGGTTGCGGTTGCAGGCAGCAACCATGAGCAATCTTCTGCTCCGGCGACTAATATCCCTTTAGTCAATGTTTATGTAAAGATTTTAGCTATTGGTAGCCAAAAAAATCTTGGAATTATTGCTCTGTCTAGGTTGGAGCAATTTTTTACCTCTATTTAGCGATAACTCTAATTTATAATTTCGTTGTATCACAAATAGTAGTACTATTTAAGTAATGGCAAACCTATCTAAAGAATCATCATAAAAATTCGGTAAGTGGAAAACCACATTCCGAGTTTAATTTATGTGTAACTGGCGGATAAATAATTAAGTTTAAGACTCCACCAAATCTTTAATAATGGGAATTATCGCCACAATTAATTCTTTCTTAAACGAGCTGCTATAGGTCATCAATCCAAGTCTCCCCTAGCTAACTTTTTCTTCAATAGACCTCTCCGAATAATTAATTTAAAACCCTTGTAATGGTAGGATAAAAAGTTAGTTTCCGGAGGTGTCTAATGCTTCTAGAATTATCTAAACTGAGGACCGCCTACCCAACAAACTAGCGCCCATCTCTTACCTTGAGTAATAGGTGTTACTTCATGGAGTATTATAGAAGGAAACAAAACCATTGTTCCTCTTTCTTTTGGTAATTTTTCTGGTTCTCTGTTAGTATACAACTTCAATTCTGAACCTTCATAATCTTGAGGATTGGAAAGTTGGATCGAGATAGAAATTTTGCGATAATAATAAAGATCCCCATTATCTAGATGTTTATTGTAATGATCCTGAATATTTTCCTGATTGTTACTAGCTTCATAACATAAAAGGTTTAAAGAATCAATAATACCGTAAATATCATAATTCCACCACTTGTTATTGGCATATTTAACACTATTAGTTAACCTTTCCCACAGCCATCTGGTTGATGCCGAATAATTCACACCCCAGGCTTTTACTTGACGAAACTCTGGTTTCAATTTTCCATCTACAGTAGGGTTTGATGGCTTTATTTGTTTTGATAAAGAAATAACCGATTCACACTCTTTTGCTGTTAAAGCACCCCAGTTTTCACCTGGTTTACAGAAATGTTCTTTTTGAGAAGCATCATAGCAAGCGTATGTAATTTGACGATACTTTTGTTCAGGAGAAATCCAAACCATATTTTCTCAATCCTAACTTTATGAAAACCATTTATTTTTGCAAATTATCGGAATTGATGACCACTAATCCAACCAATAAGTTCCCATCTTTTACCTTCAATAATAGGCGTTACTTCATGCAAAATAAATGAAGGAAACATAATCATTGTTCCTTTATTTATAGGTAATATTTGGGGATTTTCTTGTAGATACAAATTTAGTTTCGCACCATCATAAGTATTGGGATCGGATAATTCTACAGAAAAAGAAATCTTCCTACAAGAAAAAGGATATTCATTATCTATATGTAAATCACAATTATCTTTAATCTGATTAGAATTATTTGTGCTGTCATAACAGAGGAGCTGTAAAGGCTCTATAATTCCCACAATATCATAGTTCCACCAACGATTATTTGCAGTTATAAGATTATTAATTAATCGTTGCCAAAGCCAATTTGTTGTTTCAGTTTGAGATATTTCCCAAGCATTAGCTTGACGATAGTTCTGGTGAAGACCTTCAAACCTATGGCTTTTATCCTTGAATAAATTTTGTGAAAATGAGATAATCAAGTCACACTCTTGTGTTGTAAAAGCTCCCCAATTTTCACCTTTTTGACAAAAATGACTTGGCTGACTACCATCGTAACAAGTGAATGGAGTTTGATTATATTTTTTCTCAGGATACATCCAAAACATCTTTAATGCGTTGTCTATGTAATCTAGTTAGCTTTTATAAATATCTAAGAAAATATTATACCAATTATTGCGTATGAATATTATAAAAAATAAATTTTAAACTTAGATTAAGGAGATATCTCCAATCCTAGAAGCTACCTATTATCATTGTTTCGGTTTTTTTATTCTTTCTTGATTTCTTCTTCTTTCTGCCTTGAAATTCTAAAATAACTTGTTCCCAATATAGTAATATCATGTCCGGTTGAATACTTATAAATAAGTAAACAGGGAGCAGAGGAGAAAAAGAATCTAAAGAAAGATCGGGCAGGAGAAATTTTTTTGATTGTGCTACTAAGCGGACATGATATAATACCAAGGGTGAAAAAAGAATGTTTTTGTTAGGTGAAACTTCAATTATTAAGTAATTAACATAGGCGCATCGGAGATTTTTGATAATTATTAGCTAGTAGCGTATTAATTAGGGTTTGCTGAAAAAGTCTTATGGGTGAGGGGAGGAGACAGGAGACAGGAGACAGGAGACAGGAGGGACGGGGAATGTAGAAGAGGTAGGAGCTAAGTTTTGTCCCTTAATTTTTCTGCCCAACTCTTGCACAAAATGCTAGTTTTTTGAGCTTTCTTGAGCGAAAACAGGCGCACTTTTTTCAACCTAAAACAGCTAAAACCTTGATATATCAATGCTTTTATCTTTGATCGGTAAGCCCTAATTATTCTTATGTTTACTTCTCACCCACTCCCCCTAATGGGATGGGTTAGGGGTGGGTTCCCCACTCCCCTACTCCCTTACTCAAGAAAATGTAGCAAACATTGATCAAATTGGTATAAAAGTGAATCTTCACGTCAGAGTAATGAAACTTTTTTATTCATCACATATACAATTTATTGGTGCTGCCATAAATATTCAGAAAATCTAGAAAAGCTATAAATATATATAGCGATCGCCTAAAATGAAAACTGTGATAAATATACATTTTCTAAAATCCTGAGTAAAGTCATTTCATGGAACATCTGTCTATACATTCTTTAAAAACATCAAAAACTCTGATGGAAAAATCACGATCAATATTCGCAGTTGTAATACCAGGTTAACTTTACTATCTAAAAACTAGACAACTCTTCGCCAAAAAATATACTTAAAAACCAGAGCTACTATAACGCTCTTCTGCCCAAGGTTCACCTCTTGTGTGATAACCATTCTTCTCCCAGAAACCTAACTCTTCATCTTTGAGGAATTCTAATCCATTAATCCATTTGGCACTTTTCCAAGCATAGAGGTGAGGAACTACCAATCGCACAGGGCCACCATGATCTGCTGGTAATGGCTCACCAAATAAAGTGTGGGCAAAGAAATTTTCTTCTCTGAGAAAATCAGTCACAGAAATATTAGTAGTGTAGCCTCCATAACAATGTTCCATAATATGGACAGCTCTAGGATCTACTTCTACATGACCCATCAAATCTGTAACTTTTACTCCTGTCCACTGAACATCTAGTTTTGACCAGCGAGTCACACAATGAAAATCTGCTGTGAAGTGATTTTGTGGCATGGCCATTAAGTCTGACCAAGTAAAGGTTAATGGTTTAGCCAAACCCCATACTTTCAATTCCCATGTATCTGTACTTATATTAGGAGTTTGGCCATAAGTTAGTACGGGAAAGCCTTTAGCCAAGTATTGACCGGGAGGAACGCGATCGCTATTTTCTGCTTCTGGTTTGTGGAAAAATTTACCTAACATGGTTAAAAACTTTTAGTAACTTACCTTGAATAATTGAAATTAACTACTTTAGTTTCTGCAAATGCCGATCTTCCTGAATTATTTCAGGAATTTATTCGTTTAATGATGAATAAAATTAATAAGTTTATGCTTTTACTTTTTTAGTTGAGGAACTCAAATTTCACCTAAAAACTTTGATAGTTTGGAGGTTTCCGTGCTTCCACTGAGGGCAGAAAACTTATCAGTAATTTTTCAGTGATTTCACTGTTATTCTCAACTCGCCAATTGCAAATAAAATATGGTAATTGCAACTATTATATATTTTTATTTTTGCACTAATTCTGTTTTGTGTGCAATCCCAAGGTCAAATTATACCTCAGATTGAAAGTCAATGAAGCCTTATTTATCCTTTTAATATTTACTTTATAAATCAGCTCTAAGATGGGAACTTATTCGATCTTTAGCTATACTGTTTATCTAGATCGCTCATTAATTTATAAATCACTCATAAATACCATGAATCTGAACTATATAATTCCCTTATGTATTTCTTGTCTGGCTATTTTTGTCAGTGTCAATTCTGATGTCAAAACTCTGGATGGGATTCCTCGCTTGCTCGCACCCTGTATAGGATTCATTGGATTAATATGGTTTTTTAACGTTATTCCTTGGTTATTGAAGGTTGCTTGTATAGTAATTTTACTTTCTATTCGTAAAAATTTTTTAATCCAATAACTAGATTTTTTTTATGTTAAAAAACTTTTTTTTGAGAAAAACTACCAATCTTTTCAGAATAGAATTTTACTGAATTAAGGTATAGTATTAGAACTTATAGGGTAGTTTTTCGCAGCTTATACTGTGAAAAATAGATCCCATTTTCTATGATCGCGGAGACTTGTTTATAGAAGACATTTGGTATCTATTTAAGAAGTTACAAGTTCAATACCCATCTGAGTTTTATGATTCTGGCAGTCATTTTTCATAATTTTTCGGTTTCCTGAACCCTTATAGTTGTTAGGAGCCTTAAAATGGCTTTCCTGAAGCTTTTGTATTTCAATAAAAGATACGGTTAGGGGTTCTATAACTTTCATTCATATTTTTTTGAAGTAGCACTCAGCACTCGGCGTTGGTGACAAGAGGTATGATATCTTGTCCGGATAAGAGCGCAAACAAAAAACTTTCTCCTTCTACTACTCTTTCTTCTTCTTTCTTTCTTTCCTCCTGACTCCTGACTCCTGACTCCTGACTCCTAAATAATTAAGATTAATATCATACATTAATTCACCAACGCCCAGCACTCAGCTATCAGCGATCAGCTTCTCAAGGTGTATAATGGGAGATTCAAACCCCCGTAAAAGTCCCACCACGCGCTTTTTCAAATATAGAGGGGGCTTTAAACCCTTGAATTTTTGGCGATACAGCTAAATGCTGTTGGCGAAGCATGACCTAAGGAAAAGCTGATAGGTAGTTAAATTCTCATCAAAATTAACAAAACCTAGAAAATTTTTTAGGATAAAAACATTCCAGGGGAATGTCTCTCTAGATTTAGGCATAATATTACAGCACTTTTTAAGATGGTAAGGTACAGCTACTCCCTACTTCTAGTTCCTGTGTTCTCTACTGCCAAGATGTACCTCATCAAATAGAAAATTTCTGCAAGTATAGCGCCCTAACTGCAAAATTTGACTTTTGTACTACCAATCTCGTTAATTTTGAGACTCATCCTGAATTGATAACCAATCTTTTCCTAACTGAATAGTCACATCTGACCTTAGATATCCCGTACTTTCTACAAAAACTTCTCCAAAACCTAGAGACTTTTGAACTTCCTGCGCAGCTTGCATATCTCCTTTCTGGGCAATAATTCGAGTCACTTCCAAAGGTGAATTCCAACGTTTAGCCACTTTGACATTCCAATAACCAGCATCGTTTAAGGAATTTACTAATTCATCAACAGAGTCCCAATCATCTGTACTATCTTGAATTGCTACTCTAACATAAGAAGACTCATAATTTTCTAATTGTTCGCGATCGTAACCAAAATCAAAGTGTTTAGCAATCATCGTATCTAGAGTTGTCAGATCGGGCAACCAGTAACTAGCATTATACTTTTCAGGGTTGCTAAACTCACCAGGTACCATCAACATCTGCACATTCGAGCGCTCAGTTTTAGCAGCAAAATTCATCAAAGCGACTAACTCCTCAACACTCAAATTTGTATCAATATGAGACTGAATTACCGAAAGAATTTTTGGTAGTCGTGATAAAGTTTTGACATTAACCAACTGTTCCATAAATGCTCGCATCAGAAGTTGCTGGCGTTGCACTCGCCCAATGTCTCCTAAATTATCGTAGCGGAATCTCAAAAATTGTAGAACCCGATCGCCATCGAGATGTTGTTCCCCAGCTTTGAGATTAATATACAAATGTTGACTATCATCTTGATATTTCATGTCTTTGGGCACATTAACTTTGACACCCCCAAGAGCATCTATTAATTTTTCTACTCCTTGTACATTGACTCGAATATAACGGTCAATTCCTACCCCACCAAGAAGTTCACTCACAGCTTTGGCACTTTTAGCAGGTCCACCATAATAGTTTGCAGCATTAATCTTGGTTAAGCCTCGATCTTCTACGTAAGTACGAGTATCTCTAGGAATAGAAAGCAAAGTTAACTTCTGATTTTTTGGGTCGAACCTTACTAGAAGCATCGTATCAGATAATCCTTTAAAAGAATTAACCAAAGCGTGATATCCTATATCATTATCATGGGGATATTCTTCTAAATCTGAGGTTAATACTTTTATTCCTAATAACAATATATTTACAGGTCGGGTTAACTCTGGCAATCTCATATTACTTTTGGCCAGGTCTTGTTGAGAAAATACTGCTGCTTCTTCTGGAGAGAGCTTTTGTTGCATTAGTGGAGTGCTGGAAAGAGATACGGCTAAGAGAGCGCCTGCTGTTGCAGATATCATTGCCACTCCGGCTAAACCTAGACCTAAACCAAACCAATGTCCTGGACCAAATTGGGTAGGTGGTCTCTGTAGATTTTCTGTTATTGAATATTTTCTAGAGGTTGAATGTAAAAATTTATTAGCGGGCACTGGCTTCCTCACACACTAAATATTAAAATAAGGTTTTATTGTCAGAAAAATTTTACTGAAAATTAGAATTTTCAATAGTTTAATAGAATCTTCGACTATCATAAATGTTTACCTACCACTTTTTCTGCTATCCGGCTAATTCCTGGTAGCCATAATGGTTGTCTTTTCCAAATACGAACCATTAGCCCTAAACTTATTATGAAGTAGCTAGTAGTTAGCAGGCTATTTATTAATAACAGTGTGATAGTCCCAGATGCCCCAACTTCAGTCCCTGGTTGTAATAAAATATTGCCCAAGATCCACATCATGGTTAAAGTAATAACTAATTTGCTGACTGCTCTATGTTGTGGACTACGGTGTTGACGATACAGAATCCACATTGCCATGAAGAAACCTAATACTGGAGTGACTAATAAATATAGTTGTAGGCGGTTAATGTTAGAGTTTTCTAGTTGCTGAGTATTTTTCATTTTGGTTATTAGCAAAAGTTCAGTTTTTGTTGGTATTTATATAACTTAAATCTGTCAGATTCTGGTAATCTCTTTTTTTTGAGGGTACAGAAAATCAAAGTCACTATAATAACAATAAGAATATTTGAATTAGAATAAGTATATCCCATTTTGGTTTCTTCGTTTAATTACCTTAAATTAACAACTGAAAAAATATATAGAGGTGATGATACATTTAATTCAATCTGAAAATATAAAATATATACCACATTTAATCAATGAAAAACTTGACTTAAACAAGTTGATTTTTTATCTACAAACTAATGCTTCTATAGAATAAGTTGAGAGATTCATTCTAGATTATAAAAAAAATAGAGGGTTTCAATGGAAGTTTGATATTAATTTTGAGTATGTACTTGAGGATGAAAAATATACATTTACAATCATGGTAGATAGCAAATTACCGATATTTATTGCGTATATATATCAAAATAATTTAAAAATTCATGTTTGTCAAAAAGTTAAAATAACTGATTTTTGTTATTTCACAAAGAAAAGTTATATGTTATTATTCAAAAGTTAATTTTTCTTATAATAAACTAATAAAAAATTCAGTATCAATGCAAGGATTTTTACCTGATATTGGTGAATTTTTTGGAGATTTTGATGATTATTCTGACCGGAATGATATATCTTTATTAGATTTTCCTAAAACAGATTTCTCTACTCACCATGTTACTGACTTTCTTGGTAAGTATTTTGTAAGTTATTAATTTTTTCTCCTCCTAAAAACCCTGTCAAACATTTGACTTTCCCCTGTTTCCTCAAACATTTAATTTTTTGTTTAGATCTCAAATTTCAATGCTACATATATATTCTGACAATAAATTATTAAATTAGTGTTAAAATTTACGCAACAGAGAATAGTAGGAGAACATTCACTCTTATGACCACTATGCAGAAAAAACCTATTGTTATTGCCCCATCTATACTATCAGCAGATTTTAGCCGTCTTGGAGATGAAGTACGAGCTGTAGACCAAGCTGGTGCTGACTGGATTCATGTTGATGTAATGGATGGCCGTTTTGTACCTAACATTACTATCGGTCCATTAATCGTCCAAGCACTTCGCCCTGTCACTGAAAAAACTCTTGATGTCCACTTAATGATTGTGGAGCCAGAGAAATATGTTGAAGATTTTGCTAAGGCAGGTGCTGATATTATATCTGTTCATGCTGAACATAATGCTTCACCCCATTTGCACCGAACTCTAGGCCAAATCAAAGAGTTGGGTAAGCAAGCTGGTGTAGTTCTTAATCCTTCTACACCATTAGAATTAATTGAATATACTTTAGATTTGTGTGACTTGGTGTTGATTATGAGTGTCAACCCTGGTTTTGGAGGCCAGAGTTTTATTCCTGGAGTAGTATCTAAGATTCGTAAGCTTCGTGAAATGTGTGATGAACGAGGACTCGATCCTTGGATTGAAGTTGATGGTGGCCTTAAGACTAATAATACTTGGCAGGTGTTAGAAGCTGGTGCTAATGCTATTGTTGCAGGTTCTGCCGTGTTTAAAGCTGATGATTATGCAGAAGCAATTAATGGTATTCGTAACAGTAAGCGTCCTGTTTCTGCACCTGAGTTAGTTACTGTTTAATAACAAAAAATACAGTTTAATAAAAAATTATTAAAATTAAAAATGGATATACAATCCATTTTTAATTTTCTTTTGGTTGAGATTGATTTAAAGCTCTCGCAAAAGTCAAAATTCAATTTTTTTTTACGCTTTTTGCCTCTTACAAAACTAGGCAAAATATCTACCGACTAATACAGCGCTTCCCGTTGTTATGAGATACACCTATGGCGGGCAAGATGCCCACACTACAATATCTTTATCATTTACCAAATAATTAATAATTAATAATTAAATAACTCTGGTTTAAAGCCTTCCCTTTTGAGGGCAAAAAAGCGGTCGTTTCGGCTATCGCCGACATGAAAAGCGGAGCTTCCCGAAGGGTGGGATGGATGGGTTTCCTAACCATATCCAATCGACCAAGAGAAGAAATAATATTTCCTTATATTCAATTCGGTAACGGTTTTAACCAGAGGTAATTATCAATTATCCACGATCAATTATCAATTAATTAACCTGTACCTCGTTTGCCCGAAATACGCTGTATCATGTCCGGATAATAGGGTGATAAAAAAAACTTTCTCCTTTTGAACCTTTCTTTCCCTTCTGCCTTCTGCCTTCTGCCTTCTGCCTTTTTCAATTACTAACTTTAGCCAAAAGTTTCTCCATATCTGATACTTTTACTGCACCAGAAAAAGTTTCTCCATTCATCACAAAGAAAGGTGTACCAGAAGCACCAATTTCTTGAGCTAGTTGAAAATCTTGTTGAATTGAGTCAGTTGCTTCCTGAGACTTTCGATCGCTATTAAACTTCTCTATATCTAAGTTCAAATTATTAGCAATTTCTATATAGAACTCTTCACCTAATTTGTCCTGTTGTTCAAATAAAGCATCGTGATATTCCCAAAATTTACCTTGTTGTTGAGCTGCCCAAGATGCTTTAGCTGCTGGAATTGCTTGAGGGTGAATTCTTACTAGAGGTAAATGCTTAAATACTAAAGTTACTCTATCTTGATGTTTATCCATAAATTCTTTAAGATTTACTTGCACTTTAGAGCAGAAAGGACATTGAAAATCTGAGAATTCAAACAACACGATTTTTTGCTCGGTAGAACCAAAAGTTGGAGAATTACCAATTTTTGCTTGAGGATTGGTTTTAAACTGTTTTAATACTTCCTGCTTACTAGCTTGTTGTTGTTCCTGTTGTTGTTGTTGGTAAGCTTGTACTGATTCTATAATTGCTTCTGGATTATTACGAATAATCTGTAATACTTGCTGTTCTAATTCTTCTGAATTTACTTGAGTACCAGTTGATTGAGCTGATGGAGTACAACCACTAATGGCAATAACTATACTGAATATTGCTATGAAGTATAAAACTTTCAAATTATATAGATTAAATCTAGTAGAAAAATTACTCATAGTCCTCCATTTAAAGTCAAAAAAATCATGAATATAATATAGTATAAATTTTATTTGAGTTGTTTCAAAAATCTGGCAAATTTTAGGAAAAAGGCGAAAGGCAAGAGGCAAAAGGTAAGATGGTTTACCGGACTTTTTAATGTTAGTAAATAACTAACTATTGTTTGACATTGCAAATAAAAATGCTATATAGCGCTGTGCGCAGGCAACAGGCAACAGGCAACAGCGGTCAGACCCCGCGACGACGCCAGCTCGCTTGCGGAATGCTGACCAAGAGAGACAACAGGGGGAATAAAAAACCGATAATATCAGGCTTTTAGCTATTGGACAGTTACTGTAATTTGTAAATATGCCAGCGCACATTGCTATACATGGTAGTCCTATTTTAGTTGTGAATAAAATCTAGGAATTACGAAAATTTTTAATTAGGGGTTAGAGATAAAGTTTTTTGATTTTCTATCTATAAGTTCTGGATTTTTCACAAATCATTATCAGACTGCTTAAATTAAATAATAAACAAAACCTTTCTCCGTTCGAGTAGCTATAAGGTTTAAAATTATATGTAACTAGAGAGAGAATAGTAAAAAATAAAATTAGGGAAATCAATAAAATTTTTGAGAAAAATTATTTAACAGAATTATTCCGCAAAAAAATTTAGTATATCTTTCAGTATTTACCGAATAATTCATAGTTAAAGCATCTTTATCATCTGAATAAACAAACAACAAACAAAAAAATATTTTACTTTTTGTCAATCCTATCTACTTCAAGGAGAGGTAATAATGAATAGTGAATTATTTATTGGATATCTCCAATAATCAAAAATAAAATCAATTATCCCACAGAAATTATTAATTATTTCTCCCTTTTCCCTACTCCCTACTCCCTACTCCCTACTCCCTCTTTTATAGTTACAGTTTGCCAAAATAATCTAAATTTTGACAAACAAACGTAATTAATAATCTATAGACACACTTTCTAAATTAGAAGAAAATGGTTAAATTCTAATCTAAAAAACCCATCAAACCTTCATTATCAACCTGATTAGAAGCAACTGGACGATTCATCAAAGTTTGACTAACTTCTAAATGATTAGTACCTATAGGGCGAACTCCAGAAGCAGTAATAGTACTATTAAATTCTAATCCACTAGAAACAACTGGACGAATTCCAGAAGCGGACATTGTATGATGTACTTCAAGACCTGTTGAAACTACAGGACGATTAGAAATTGTTTGAGTATACTTAAGATTAGTTGTGCCAATAGGACGATTTCCAGGTAAGGCTAATTTTCCAGAGACTTGAGACTCTTGTGCTTGCTTTTCTTGGACTGGTTTAGTCTCAACTTGTAAAGTGGTACGCTGTTGAGACCCTTGATCCAATTTTGTTGGCTGATTACTTTGAGTAGTAGTTTTACTACTACTATCAGTAGTTTTATTAGTTTCTGTCATAGTTCCATTAGTGCTCATAATTTTACATCTCCATTATTAAAATTGGTTGACCACTTGATAATTAGAACCACCAATTTTTATGATTGGTCTTTGTTTGTTTATTGAATTCTTAAATTTTAATAAACCTGTAGTTATTGTAACCATACTTAAAGTCAAAAACATAGTTTTGTTAAAAAATACAACATCTCAGGGAGTGTGGGGAAATGGGGAGATGGGGAGATGGAAACCCACCCCTAACCCCTCCCAGGAGGGGAATTTGGGGAGATGGGGAGGTGGGGAGATTTGTATAGTATATTTGTACAACTAAATGTATTTTATATTAGTATTTTCTGGCGACAAAAAATTAGCCCTGGGGGGATGGGGCAGTAGGAGAAATTAAAAAATATATAATAAATATCCTTACCATTACTATGCAGGACTACTGAAGAAGGTTGTTGGTTCAGGGTTTTAGGTTTAATCAGCCTGAAGTTGACGATAAAATTTATTTAGAGTAGGCAACAGCGACCGAGCAGTCTTACTTTTAATTTTTGATTTTGAACTTTTAAATTATGCAAACAACAATTCCTACTCTTCTAGCTCTTGACTTTGATGGCGTTTTATGCAATGGACTGGTTGAATATTTTCAAACGGCCTGGCGCACCTACTGTCAAATTTGGCAACCATTAGAGCAAAAACCAAATAATGATTTGGCAGAACAGTTTTATCGATTACGTCCCGTAATTGAAATTGGCTGGGAAATGCCTGTTTTGATTCGGGCATTAATATTAGGTATTGAAGAAGAAAGTATTTTACGAGAATGGCAAGCGATCGCTACAAAAATTGTGACTGAAGAGAATCAAAATCCAGGAGAAATTGGTAGTTGTCTAGATACTACTAGAGATGAATGGATAGCAAAAGATTTAGAAGGATGGTTGTCTTTACATGAGTTTTATCCAGGAGTAGTGGAAAAATTAAAGCAGTTAATAGTATCAGAAGTTAAACCAGTTATTGTGACAACTAAAGAGGGGCGGTTTGTACGATCGCTCCTGCAAAAACAAGGTGTGAATTTACCAGAAACGGATATTATTGGTAAAGAATGTAAACGTCCTAAATATGAAACTCTGAGAATGTTATTAGCAGCATCAGGAGCAGGAACAATTATTTGGTTTGTTGAAGATAGATTGAAAACTTTACTATCTGTACAAAAACAATCGGATTTAAAAGAAGTAGAATTATTTTTAGCAGATTGGGGTTACAATACTCAGAAAGAACGAGAATCTGTAACTCAACATCCACCTATTCATTTATTATCTTCTACTCAGTTTTGCCAGAATTTTTCCCTATGGAAATAAGGAAGAGGGAAGAAGGAAGAAGGAAGAAGTTAAAAAGGAAGAAGGAAGAGGGAAGAAGGAAGAGGGAAGAGGGAAGAGGGAAGGAAGAGGAAGACCCCTTGAAGGTTAGGAAAAAATCGACCAATAGAAAATAGAATATTCCAGATTTAAAGCCTCCTGATTACAGATGTAATGTTAACGCAGTTCCAATCTTAGGAGGCTAACTGATAACTGAAATGACCAAGTTACTCAAAGTTTAATACCAGCTTGAAAAAAAAATGCGACAAAAAGCTGTATTTTGTTAGATTATCTTAGATAGATATAGCAATATAGCTATTATTTTTACCTTTTTTTCTTCAATGTCACTATTGATTCTTTCCTTCTTTCTTCCCTCTTCCTTCTTCCCTCTTACTTCTTCCTTCTTCCTGATTAATTAACTACTTAAATCTATAAAAATTAGGAAATAAAAACAATGCTAGACCTAACAAAACTAGCGAAACAAATGCAAGGGATGAGCCAACATCTCACAGCAGAAGCAATGGCAGCACAAAATAGATTAGAAATAGCTCAACAATTATTAGAAGAGGCAAAAACTGAACAAGAAGAATTATTAGAATTAGAAGAAAGTTGGAGCGATCGCATACTTTTTAATCCAGCTATTCCTATAGAATCTTTAGATACTTATCCCTTAATTAATCCTCCGCCAAAAAATCATACAGTATTTGCCACAGACGGTTCTCAAATAGCACCAAGTCACCATGAAATAGCCTATTGTTATTTGCTAAATATTGGGCGAGTAATGTTGAATTATGGTGAAAGTATTTATCCACTTTTAGATAGTATTCCAGAAATTTTTTATCAAGCAGATGACCTTTATATTTCTCGACAATGGGGAATTAAAACTGAAGAATGGATGGGTTATCGACGGACTATTTCTGAAGCTTTGGTTTTGGCAGAATTGGGTTGTGAATGGAGGAAAAATAATTCGGATAATTTAGATTCCCCAATATTAGCAATGGTTGATGGTTCTCTGATTTATTGGTTCTTAGAATCTTTGCCTTCTGAAGCACGGGATAGAATTTTAAATCCGATTTTAGATGCTTGGAATAAATTAAAGTTAGCTGGTATTCCTTTGATTGGTTATTTGAGCGCTTCTCGGAGTAGTGAAAGTTTATCTTTTTTACGCTTAAAGGCTTGTATTTATGATGAACCTGATTGTATAAGTAATTGCCCGAATGTTGGATTAGGGGGATTTGGTTTTACTGAAAAAGCTCCTTGTCAGTCATTTGAACCCTTGCGAGATGTGGTATTTTGGGGTTCAATATTGCAACCTGGGCAAAGAAGTCCTTTATGGCAATCTTCGGCTAGAATTTTAGATTTATATGGGGATAATATTATCTATTTTTGTTATGTGAATGTTGGTACGGAAGTTGCCAGAATTGATATGCCAGAATGGGTGGCTGAGGATGAAGAAATGTTGGAGTTAGTGTTAGGAATGATGTTGGCTCAAGTGCAAAAAGGTTATGGTTATCCGGTGGTATTAGCGGAAGCTCATAATCAGGCGGTGGTTAGGGGAGGCGACCGGGCGAGTTTCTTTGCTTTATTGGAACAGGAAATGATTAAAGCTGGTTTGAAAAATGTGGGGACTTCTTATAAAGAGACTCGGAAGAGAGGTAGTATTGCTTGATGAAGTTAAAAGTCAAAAGTCAAAAGTCAAAAGTAAGACTTTATAGTAGGTTGGGTTGAGTGCGACTCATTGGGTCAAAGAAGCCATGACTACAATATGACTCTTTAACCAAAAGCTTAAAAAATCATAGCCTATGGAGGTTCAATTCCTCCCCTCTCAGCTAGGGAGTGACTTCGTAGCTCAGGTTTAATGGGTTAACAACCATTACTCGAGAGTGCATGGGCTAAAAGCGGATAAGCTTGAAGGACTAAGGACGATGCTGCCAGAGAAGTAAGTCTTGGTGAAGAACATGAATCCTGTCATTGGTAGCCTCCAAGTGCCAACCCCTTCTCTAAAAATGATGATCATTATTATTGAGGAAAAATCCAGATTTTATACAGAGGTATAATCCTTGAAACTATTGCCCATCAATAGTTTTGAGGTGCTTGTTACCCCGTGATAATCGGTTATTAGGCTGGATTTTGGGGGATAATGTTTTAATTAGATTACAACTTCCTATTAGACTTAATAATTTTCGGAACCTGAACCAGATATTGCGGTAGTTAAAAGTGATATTTGGAATTATGAGGAAGCTCATCCTACCTTTAATGATGTATACTTAATTATGGAAATTGCTGATACTACTTTGAATAGCGATCGGGAGGTGACAGGAACAGTTTATGCTAGGTCAGGTATTGAGGATTATTGGGTATTAGATATTAAAAATCGTCAATTGTATGTTGATCGAGAACCAACTGAAGAAGGTTATCAAAGAGAAATGATTTTGACAGAAAATGATTCTATCATCCCTCTAAGATTTTCTGATTGTGTGGTTCAGGTTTCTCAAATGTTGCACCCTGAGAGTTGACAATTCTTTTAAATTATCAGTTTAAATTAGAGGAAAAAGCTCCTGTTGCTCCAGCCCGTCGAGGTTTTTTATTAGGTCCTAAAGGTGGGGTAAAAATGAGTCTTGTGGTTAATACTGCTCATTCCTAAACCTACTTGCAAATGAGGAAACTCAAGCTGAAAGTTGTACATAGTGTTGTTTTTCTAAAAAAATATGAAACTAGCTCACATTATTAATCCTGTCGCTGTACAAGAGTCTTCAGATTTATTTATTGCTCAACCAATTACATTTCAAACAATGAAATCTGCTCAGGAAATTGCTCGTGGATATGGTGTGGATGTTACGCTATATTCAGCGCAGTTTCCCGAAGATCATTCTATAGTTCCTGAAGGATTTTTCAAAACTCCAGATTTAGAACGTTCAGTTCTTGATATTGCTAATTTCAAAACCAAACGAAAACTTCCTTTAATTCAGGATATTTTGAACCGTCTAGACAATGCAACTGATGCAGAGTACCTAATCTATACGAATGTTGATATTGCTCTTATGCCAAACTTCTATGTCTTTGTTTGCAAGATAATCGATCAAGGATATGACGCATTCATTATTAATCGACGTACCATTTCAAAAGCTTATACAAAAGTCGAAGATATTCCGTTAATGTATGCTGAATTAGGGGAAAATCATCCAGGTCATGATTGCTTTGTTTTTAAGAAAAGTGCTTACTCAAAATATAAACTATATAAGGAGTGTATTGGAGCTCCACCTATTGGAAAAGCTTTAGCCATAAATTTAATATCTAATGCAGAAAATTTTAAGGAATTCAAAGATTTACACTTGACATTTCACCTTGGAGCCGATATGGCTTGGGCGAGAGATTTACTTAAGGATTATACACTTTATAATTTAAGAGAGTTTGACAAAATAGTAACATACTATACAGAAATCGGTAAACCAGCAGAGCATCCTCTAATTGCAAGTTTTTCAGAGCATATTCGCAAACTACTTTTATGATACGTCAGTCTTTGACAACATTCAAAATATTTTATTTCTACTAATATCTTATACAAAAATGTTGTATCAAAGGGATGATTCTACCTAATAAATGTAGACTTGAAACCGATATTTTCTAAAAAAAAAAGGTAGGGTTTGTTAATGCTATTATTGATATTGGTAGCTCTCTGTTGATGTTTATCCATATTATCTAATTAAATCAAAATGAATACCAAAATCCTTAACATTCAGAGCAAAAATCGAACCCCTGCTAATACAGTTGCTAAACTAGAGGATTTTGATTATCAAGAAGGGGAAACAATTGACCCCAAAACAGTCATTACAAATCCTAATATTAGTTTATATTGTCTCGACGCACAAAATCAACGAGCAATTTTTGTACAAACTCCCTTAGATATCGATCTTTCTCAGGCAGCCTTTTTTTATCATGCTCAATATGACCATGCTCAGAAATTAATTGCTGTTCCTTTGGCTGAAATTCCACAATTAATAGAAGAAATAGAACCAATTAAAAATCTAGTAATAATTTATTCTGTAGGGCGTTGTGGTTCTACTTTACTTAGTAAAGTATTTAATCAAGTGGATAACGTGCTTAGTTTATCTGAACCTGATGTTTTTTCCCAAATAGTAGGAATGCGAAATCCTGATGGTAGTAATGATGATGAAATAGCGGAATTACTCAAGTTTTGTATTTATCTTATAGGCAAGTCTAATGTGACAGGAAAATCGTCATGCTGTGTCATAAAATTGCGGAGTTTTTGTATTGAATTAGGAGAATTAATACACAATGTACTTCCTAATTATAAGGCAATTTTCTTATATCGAAATGCTGAAGATTATGTAAAATCTGCTATGCGTGCTTTTGCCTTTATGAGTTCGATACTTCCAACTATCAAAGAAAACATAGAACGTTACAGTAAAGCTATCCCATTGCTCAAGGATTATTCTAATTATATTGATTTTACAGACCTTAATGCAATTGATTTATATACAACTATGTGGTTATCCGTGATGCAACGTTATCTATACCTCTACAAAAAAGGTGTTCCTGCTTGTGCCATTCGTTACGAAGATTTAGTAGCAAATCCACAATCAATAGTGACATCTATTGTTCAGTATTGTGGATTACCTATTTCTGAAGTTGATAATGCTTGTAAAGCCTTTACTAAAGATTCTCAAAGTGGCTCTAATTTGTCACAAGAAAATACTCGTAATAATCAAATAGATAAACCAAATATTGTAGATATTCGCCAAAAAATTTATAGGTTATTAGAGAAACATCCAGAGATTCAAACACCAGATTTTATTGTTCCTGGTACTTTAGGTTATGACAAATAAAATCACAAATCATGATCGCCTCAGTATTGCCCAAAAGATTTCCCCCAATCTTAAGTAAATATAGAACTAATTTCAGCAATTAACAATTAACAATTAATAATTACCTCTTCTTAAAACGGATAGGATTGAGTCAAAGGACTTTTTTTATTTTATCCCCTATCCAAGGGGATGCTTCAAGGCGTGAATTGTTGAATGAATAATTATTAACTATCAACTCTTAATTATTAATTAGGGCTTGCTGATTAAATCTAAAAGCATTGACATATAAAGGTTGAGCGCATTTTTGGGTCTAGCAATTGTACAAGGTTTTCGTTCTAGGGAACTCAAAAAGCTAGGATGTAGGGTTGACGCGAGGCAGAAAAATCAAGGGATAATTCTTCCTACTACCTCCTTTAAATCCCCCATTTCTCCTGTCTCCTGTCTCCTGTCTCCTGTCTCCTACCTCAGCAAAAAGACTTTTTCAGCAAACCCTAATTATTAATTATTCGGTAATTTATGATTCATCTAACTAAAATTAAATGAAATATAATTTTATACCTGCTCCAAGGCCATAAATAATACAAAAAGATGAATCTGACCAAAAAAACTATCGCAGCTTTTGTCTCTCCCGCAATACCTCTTTCCGCTCTTGGTCTTCCTCTTTTGGTCTACCTCCCCCCTTTTTATGCAGAAGAAATGGGACTTGGCCTTTCTCTGGTGGGCACAATTTTTATGATTACCCGTTTCTGGGACGTTTTTACCGATCCAGTTCTTGGTATTCTCAGTGATAAAGTGACAACTCCCCTTGGACGCCGCCGTCATTGGATTATATTATCTGTTCCCATTTTAATGATTTGCGTTTACAAAGTGTTTATTCCCGAAGCTCCTATCACAGGAAATTATCTTCTGTGTTGGATGTTGCTGCTCTATGTGGGTTGGACTCTGTTAAGTATCTCTCATATGTCTTGGGGTGCAGAATTATCGTCTGATTATTATGAGCGATCGCGAATTCAAGGTTGGCGAGAATTTGCTCTAGTCTTTGGAATGTTAGCTGTCTTGATACTTCCAACGATTCTTGAGCAGACTGGGAGTGTTGATGCTGGGAATAAAGTTGCTGCTATGGGTTGGTTTACTATTGTACTACTGCCTATTACTGTAGCGATCGCTGTTTGTCATGTTGAAGAAAGACTTGTGACACCACCACCTCAACTTGGTTTGCTCAAGTCAACTTCTCTGCTGTTGAAAAACAAGCTACTAATGCGAGTTCTGCTGGCAAATGTTATGATTGGTCTTGCTCCTGGAATTATTGGTTCAATCTACATTTTTTTTGTTACTTATGCCATGGATCTAGGTCAATGGTCTAGTCTCATGCTTTTACTCTATTTCATTGCTAGTTTTTGTGGCATTCCTTTCTGGATGCGTCTTAGTTATAGCTTGGAGAAGCATCGAACTTTTGGTGTTGCTAAAATTTATGGTTGTATAATTCTCATTACTTTATTGCTAGTTCAACCAGGGAATTTATGGTTGTATGGTTTAGTTAATATTCTTTTTGGCATCGAATCTGGTGCGGGAGCATTTTTGTTACGCTCGATCATGGCAGATGTTACAGACCATGATAATCTGGAATCAGGTACACAGCGTACAGGTCTTTACTATTCTTTGTTGACCATGACTAACAAAGTTGGTTCTGCTTTAGGAGTTGGTCTGGTTTACCCTATTCTAGATTGGATTGGTTTTGTTCCTGGAGGTACAAATACTCCCGCAGCAATTGAGGCGCTTAAATATATATTTATTTGTGTTCCTATCCCAATTAGTCTTTTAGCAGCGATCGCTATCTGGAATTTTCCACTTGATAGCGCTCGACAACAAGAATTACGTCGTCTACTAGCGGAACGTGATTCTGTGCTTAGTTCAGAATAATTTGAGCAGAATTCTATAGAACCCATTTGAGATCTATATAATTATGGTAGTCAAGTCTTTTCGCGCATTAATTTTGAGGAAAATTCAGTTGAAGGAGTGTTGAATTTTTTGTATTATCTCTCCCCAAATCTTCCCTCTTAACCTTTTCTCTCTTACCTTCTGTCTCCTGTCTCCAGTATAGCTGTCTCCTAGTCAAAAAAACTTGATATTTATATGAAGATACGGTTAGGGGTTCTATAGAACAGGTAATAATTGGTGCGTGAATGCAGACTGTAACGGGGCTGCAAATATAATTGCAAAAGTAAGCAGAAAGCTAAGTTTAGACTTAAGCCAACTGTGTAGGGGCACTTTGACTTGTCCCCAAAGAGTATATCTTTGGTCAGCTAAGAAAAAACGAGGCAACATGGATTTATCCTGTTGCGTAGTATCAACTTAGAATCCCCGTGACTTAAGTCCGGGGAGCAGTCAAACAGGCGTATTCAGTCATGAATTTAGAAGATATTGACAGTGCTAAATCTCCAATTGCCTGGCAAATATATGAAGAGTTTTTAGGCAATATAGCTAATCGACAGAAGCAGCAAATAGCTTCTATGTTTGATGATTACTGTAGACAAAATCCTGATGCTATTGAGTGCAGTATTTACTAATCGTAATTCTCTTTTTTTCAACTATCTATCATCATTGCAATTAATTCAAAATAATAGGAGTAAAAAGATGCAAACTACTACCAATAATTATCCCCAAAACCCCATTGATGTTTTGCTACAACCAGGCCGTAACTTTATAGAAAATATAGATATTAATAATCCTGGATTTGCCAGAAAATTATGTCAATTAATTCCGGCTCAATGCCCCTTTGCCAGAGACATTAAATTCTTTGGTCATACAGTTTTGCATATTCCACCTCTATGTAAATTAAACCCTTTTTACTATGAACTAATTAGTTTACGTTTTCGTGCCCTAACTTTCTTAGCTGATGTTTGTTTAGAAGATATTACTCGTTATTGTTAAGGAGAAGGAAGAAGGAAGAAGGAAGAGGGAAGAGGGAAGATGGAAAAATATTGCTTTGTCTAAATTTTAATAATCTTTCTTTCGACTACTATAACTACTCCAGAAGAGACAAAATAGCTAAAACTTAATTACTAATAACGATTAGCACCATAAATCATTTCAAAACTCAGAGCTAATATCTGACTTTTTCCAGATACAATCTTCTACTACGGAAGTTATAACTTTGTTGTTTTCTATATTGTCAGGGGTTTTATACTCTTGACCAGGTGCAATATTTAAACTGAATTCGCCTTGGATAATTCCTGTGTACCTGCCAATAAATTCACCCAACCAAATATTTCCTTCAGTTTTAAAATCGCCTTTGATTTGATTACCTATTTTTTCTAAATTACCTTCAGTAATGGTGCTATTTCCAATCCATATATTATAGGGAGGAAGAAATTGACCTATAAAATTATTTCCATCATCATTCAAACGGATAATTTTTTTGACGATAAACTGAACAGGTTTATTATCAACTAATGGTTCCAGCAAATACATTTCTACTAATCTACCATTAACTTCAAGCGTCAGTTGATTATTGTTAGGATTGTAGCCTCCAATAACCTGATTCATTTCTAGATTTTCAGGGATTAATTGAGGATACTTACTGTAGGTTATTTTACCACTACCATCAGTTATTTTGAAATAATTACTAATAACTTGATCGGGTTTTTTATTTATATTGTCACTCAAAGATTGTTGAACATCGAAAATAGTTTTACTGACACATTTACTACTCTGTGGATTAGGAAATCGAGAATATTGCATAACCTTTTCAAGGTATTTTTGTGCATCATTTGGTCAATAAAAAATTAAACTGCTCAAGCTAGCTCCATTTAAGAGTTGGCACTCCGGAGCTTTCAAATTGTCTTTTTCTCCAAACCACCCGCACTTATTCTGTGTATTTTCACGCCATAATTATTCTATTTTTAGCAAAATTTCTCTTGGCATTATTTCTGCTTCTTTTTGATTACCTATATAACCACTTTTATTAATATCTGCACCCAAGTAAATGATGAGAATTTTATATGTTTCTTGCAAGGCTCCTTCAGTGAACTGATATTCAAAATCGCTAGGTTTAGATTCTACTTTTTTCTTCCCATATTTTTTCTCTTTTAAATAGCTTTCAAGTTTTGGTATACTATCTTTAGATAGTATGTTCACAAGTAAATCATTAACCTGTTCTTTAATTGCTTTAAATTCAGCTAAACGCTTTTTATATTTAGAATATCTACTGATATCTTGATATTTTTGAATATTTTGATATTTGTTTGGATTGATAGGAAAATCATCATTAATTTTTTTTTGAGCTAGGCTAGTTATACTCCGTACATTGTTATAAGAAGAAATAGCATTTTGTATATTTCCCTTTTTCTCGGATTCTTTTGCTCTTTCAATAAATTTAGTTAAGATCGGTAAATCAATTTTTTCAATTTCAAGCTCATCTCTATGAATATCTATGATTACTTGAAGCATTCTTTCTTGTTGTTTTCCTTGCCAAACTAACCATCCTAATACTCCTGCTAAGAAAATTAGAATAGTAGCTATAACTAATGTGAACAAAAACTTACTTTTTGTTTTCTCTTTCTCTAGCAATTGGTTAGCTAATTCTCGCTCTGTTCTTTCAATTTTTAACTCTTGTTGTCTCTTTTCCTCCTTTTCATTATCTAATTGTTTTTGTCGCTCATCACTTGCTTGAATAAACTTCTTACTTTCTTCATTAAAACTACTAAATTCCTCTTGATCAATCAATCCATGAAATCTTTCCAGTTTGTATCCTACCCATAATTCATCTTCAGCTTTACTATTATTTTCCTCTTTTAATCTCTGCCACTGTTGAGCATCACTAAACAATCTATTTCTCAGAATAATAACTTCTTCTTTTTCGTGAATTAACTCTTGAAAAACTTGCCAAGAACGAAGCAACTCTTCATGGGCAACTTCAACAGTTGACCTATACCTTCCACTAACTAATAGCCGATTATCAATTAGTTTTCCTAAAACTTTCTTGATAGTTTCATTATTTCTAAATTGAGACTGATTTACCCTTCTACTAATTGGTTCTTTAACCTTCAAATCTATTAACTCAATAAAAATTTTTTCGGCAGCTTTTCTTTCTACATCATTAAGCTCTTTATTGTATATATTATTAGCTTGCTTTTGCAACGCACCAGAAACTCCACCAATATTCTGATAAGTTGCAATATTTAAAACTCGATTATTTTCAGATGGTTTATCTTCTCTCCAAAGCAAATCTAAAGTATATTGTAATAGAGGAAGAGAACCTGCTTGTTGATAAAAATCATGAATAATTTGCTCAACTAGACCCTTTTCAAAAGTTACCCCATTTCTAGCAGCAGGTTCAGCGATCGCTAATCTTAATTCTATTTCGGTCATCTCTCTCGTTAACCGAATCTGTTTTTCTACTTCATTAGTTAAATCAGCATATTCTTGAAGCTCGTCTAAAAAATCATAGCGCATAGCAAGAATTAGCTTAGTAGATTCATCCTGTTGCTGAATTAAGGGAATCAGACTAGCAATAAATTTATCTCTTTCTAACTTAGGTGTTCTTGTAAATAATTCTTCAAACTGATCGATAAAAATTATCCATTTTAACGACTCTTATTGACACCTTTTAATAACATCAATTAGAGTCAAATTATTTGGCGAATTAAAAAAATCAGACGCTTTATTCTGATATTTTTTAGGAAAATTATCAGAGAAAGATGTAAAAGGATTATTATCAGGAACAAAAATTATTGTTACTAGCTGAGATGCTCCCCATTGATCTGATAAATAAGGAATTAACCCGGCTTGAACTAAGGAAGATTTACCACTACCCGAAGCTCCTACTAATAGGAGTAAATTACTTTTTTCTAAGTCATTACTTAATTCAATAATCCACCGTTCTCTACCAAAAAACTTGTCTTTATCTCCAGGTTGAAATTTATTTAGCCCCAAATAAGGAGAACCTGGTTTCAAATTTCGACTATGAATTTCAGCTTCAGAATACTGTGCGATGATGTATTGATTAACAACTCCTCCTTTAATATCACCAATAATTCCTTTAATATCCCCATCACCAATAATTCCTTTAACATCACCACCAATATCATTTATATAAGCAGAACTTGGCTCACTCATATTTTTCTCCAGTTATTAAGAACTAAAAAGTCTGATTAATTTCTCCACCACTAACATCTCCAATAACACCCCCCCTTAATATTAGTCTTATCTCCTATAGAACCCTTGACATCCCGATAAACCTTAAGATTTAAGCCTGTTGCTGCTGCTTCTGGTTTTAACTTTTCTAGTAACTCCTGAGCTTTCTTGATAACTTCTTCGTCTTTATCAATACCCCCTTCAATTAATTTCTTTTTCAGGGGTGCTTCATAAGTTTCAGGATCTTTTTCGTGTTCTTCTAGAACCATATTTGCTGCTGAGTTGTCGGCAAATTTACGCCTAATTAACCCCTTTAAGTTCTGATAAATATCTTGAACTAAACTACCAGCAGTTGCTTCACCAGCGCCAGTAACTAGAGCGGTAAGAATCAAATAAATAGGTTCCATAAGCTTAAGTTTTCTCAAATTATTTACGTCTTTATTATCTTTATTATATTGTCTAATAATTAGACAGTAATCACTACTTTATTCCAAGAGAGCACATCTACTCATATTACTATTGATTTTGACATAATAATTAACATTTTCTACTGCCGTAAAATACCTCCAACTTCCGGCAAAGATAACAACTTTTCATACAAAATATTAGCAAAAAAATCATTGCCAAATACATAATAATGCCAATTATCTCCACCCTAGAAAGTTCTTTCTAGTTATTCATTTGGTATTTTATCTCTAAATTCGGGAATTAAATCAATAGACATCTCGGATAATCAAAAATAAAATCAATTATCACCAAGAAATAATCAATTATTTCCCCTCCTGGGAGGGGTTAGGGGTGGGTATCCCTACTCCCTACTCCCTACTCCCTACTCCCTACTCCCTCTTTTCCACCAGAGGTCTAATATAGATTATGTTTCGTTTCTGTAATTCTGCCTGTAGATATTCTCGCCAAAAATTAGAGTCATTATTATATAGCGCTACGCGCTAGGGAATAGGTCAGAGGGAATAGTAGACTAATAAAGAGTTTCAGGATTTAGAAATGTCAAACACCTTAATGCGTAGCGCTATAATAGTCCGAACGACTAGGTAAATAAACCACGAATAACTTACTATTTTTCTCTTGATTTATTGCTGCCAAATTATCAAATATTTTTATAGCTATAGCAGGAGGAATAAATATGGTAAAATTGAAGCTTAACGGAATAAGTAAACATGAATTATCAACACCTTTTTAAACTTATAAAAACCATTGAGAGCAAATATTTATATTTGCTCTTTGGTAGAATTATTCGTATTTTATCGGTGGCATAGTCAAGTTAGTTCAGTTTAATTTCAGTGAGCGATAGCCTTCATCTTAAGTGAGCTATCATAACTCAGCTATCAAGTTTATTCACACGCCATTATTACCTAATAATAAAGAAACCTAGAAACTTATTCTACTGCTCTAAAATACCTCCAACTTCCGGCAAAGATAACAACTTTTCATACAAAATATTAGCAATAAATTCATTGCCAAATACAGAATAATGCCCATCACCACCCAGGAATACTGTTTCTACTTTTTCATTAGGCATTCTCTTTCTAAATTCAGTAATTAGATCGATATAAATTATGTTACGTTTCTCTAACTCCACCTGTAGATATTGTCGCCAAAAATCAGATTCATTTCCATAATAATCAGAACGAATAGGTAAATAAACTACCACTAACTTACTATTTTTTTCTCTATTTATTTCCGCCAAATCCTCAAATATTTTCATAGCTATAGCAGGAGTTTTAGCAACATATTGATTATCAGTTTCCAACTTTCTCGGAAATAATGTTTGCCAGAAACCCACAAACCTTAACTCTTGAATATATTTGCTACCTTCTGTGATTTTTGGAAGTAAAAAAGAACCTCTAGACACAGGAAAACTATGATTAACTAACTCCCAATTTTCTAAAGACAATAATGGTTTCCCATAACCCAAAAACTTTGCACGCTGCATCCGGAAAAAATCATCAGTAATAAAAGCAAATATTTGAATATTATGCTCAAACTTAGTACCATCACGTTTGTACCATAAATAAGCTTGGTCAACACCATATCCTCCTTGACCCATATTAATAGTTTGTAAACGCTGATTTATAGATGTTAATAATTGACACCATGTTCGATCATTACTAACTCCCCATCCCATTGTGAAAGAATCCCCAGAACAAATTATCCTAACTTTATTAGGGGGAATATTAATAGTAAAGTCTTGATTATTTCTGAATGATTGAGAATTTGTCCGAAAATATATCCCCTCACCATACATATTTGGAATATTTACATCAGGAATATTTACCCATTATTTCCGCTGATTCCTCAAATATTTTCATGCCGATCGCAGTAATTTGAGCAACATATTTATTACAGTAGTTTCTGCGCGTTATCAGGTACATAATATTTGTAGTTTTAGGGAATAGGTATAGAGGCAATAGGCACAAAATATTCATTTTGTTATTATTTTTTTTCCACAGAAAATAGAAATTGCTTACTGTACCTTGTAAGAACGAAAAGCGCTGTATGAGTTTCCAACTTTCTCGGAAACAATGTTTGCCAGAAACCTACAAACCTTAAATATTGAATATATCTGCTAGCTTCTGTGATTTTTGGAACCAAAGATAATTTTGCCATCAGATATGAGGGTGACGGCACTATCGTGATAATAAGCTGAAATTCCCAGGATGTTCATATTCTATTAATTTTTTCTCCTCACATAGGGCTTTTTATCTAGTATTGGCCAATATTTAGTCAAATATCCTCAGATTATAGTTCATTTTCTTCGGCTTCAGTAGTTAGCCCTATTCAGAGATATTCACCTGATTCGGATGTTTGAATAACTCAAAAATGCGATTAATTAGGATCTTGAATTTTACTTGATGTTCAATCTGAGGAGTCGATAGACCAATAAACGTCCAATCTTCTGTAGAAAACTCCCACTGCTGGTCTGTAAACATATAACCACAGGCATAGACACTCCGCAATTGGCAGGTAGATAGCAATAGATTTTCAGAAAAATACACCTGCACTAAAAAACATTGACAAGCTAGCATTTTAACGTATTTTGGACAATAGATATTCAAATCAATTGAGTGAGGATCGAGTTGAGACTGAGTTTCCTCGTCCGTAAGCCATGGACTTAGATCGATAGTGGAGCCAGGAAACTCTGCTCGAAAAAGGACACCTAGGTGAGCAATTTTACTGGCTAGTTCTAGAGTAATCGCTTGACTGCTTGCATTCATAGAGCTTTGTACAGGTTAAACCTTAATCCTAAATTCTTAAATTAATATATAAAGATTCTTAATAAGAGAAGTAATAAAAATCTTTCATAAGGTAACATATATTTTCCCAACAGGCGATAAGATGGAAAAATTTTTGAGTAAAAAGCTTATTAACCAAAGAATTGAGGAAATTTATAAAAAAAAAAGCCCAGCAAAGAATTCTCGTTCATAGGTAGCATATTGAAAAAATATTTTATTTGACAAAAATTTTAATTGAGATAAAATGTCAATAATTAATAACTATGCAATTACCCTTTAGGAAGTTTATGAGCAAATATGCAGAAGAGCTGAAAGCAACAGCTCAGGCAATGGTGGCCAAAGGCAAAGGTATTTTGGCCATGGATGAAAGTAATGGAACTTGCAATAAGCGGTTTGACAAGCTTGGTATTCCTACGACTGAGGAATATCGACAAGCCTATCGGCAACTCATTCTCACAACGCCAGATTTATCCAATTACATCAGTGGACCTATTCTCTTTGATGAGACTATCCGACAATCGACAAAAGAGGGTGTCCCCTTCTTGAGAGTCATTGCTGATGCTGGAATGATCCCTGGTATAAAAGTAGATACTGGGGCTAAAGATTTGGCAGGTCACCCTAATGAGAAAGTAACAGAAGGGTTAGATGGTCTGCGAGAGCGCATCGCCGAGTATTATCAAATGGGGGCACGTTTCGCCAAATGGCGAGCCGTCATTACTATCGGTAACGGTATCCCTAGTCGTGCTTGTATTGAAGCTAATGCTCATGGCCTCGCTCGCTATGCTGCTCTATGTCAAGAAGGAGGAGTTGTCCCGATTGTAGAACCTGAAGTGCTTATTGATGGTAATCACACCCTAGAGCGCTGCTTTGAGGTAACAGATGAAACACTTCATACAGTTTTTAATCATCTCTATACTCAAGGCATTGCTTTTGACCAGATGGTTTTGAAACCTAGTATGGTGATTCCTGGTAAAGACTGCCCAACCCAAGTCAGTGTTGAGGCTGTCGCTGAAGCAACGATTAACTGTCTCCTCAAAAATGTTCCTGCAACTGTAGCAGGTGTTGCTTTCCTTTCAGGAGGTCAATCTATAGAGCAGTCTTCGGAGCATTTAAACGCAATGAATAAATTGTTTGGCAGTCAGTGTCCTTGGCCTGTTACTTTCTCTTATGCTCGTGCCATTCAACAACCTGCACTCGATCATTGGAGTGGTGATAGTAGTCGGATAGCTGAGGCTCAACAAAAGCTTTTAGTCCGTGCTAAGTGTAATGGTGCGGCTAGTCTTGGCGAATATTCTGCTAGCATGGGTGAAGTTCCAGCTCTCGTCTAATTTTTAATTTTCCTGAAAGTAGTAGATATTGTTTTGTGTAGAGTATTTCTGGGGACAGCATTGTTCCCAGAACCTTTTTGATTACAGCTAAATAGTATCGGTTACATTATGAAAATTTCACACTATACCGATCTCCGCTGTGCAATTCGTGGGGTTTGCCATGCTTGGTGTGAAGAGCAAGGCTACACCGACCCTTTTTGTCGTAATGGGGAGTGGTGGGCATATCCTCCTAATGGTGTGATGCCTGTGCAAATCAAAACAGTAATGGGAACAAATTGTCAACGGCCAGTTCAAATTGGAATATTAACCCTGTTTCTCTATCCCGATGGCTTGTTAGCCCCTGAACCTGAGTCAGCTCCCGATTGAAAAATCTCAGCGCTTTTGAGATTAATAAAGTACATCATTAAATAAGCAAAACTTTGTAGAAACCTTTTAAAGAAAATAGCTTGCTGGAGCCTTCATTCACATCCTCACAATCCACTAAGGTATTTGGCATAAAGTATCAGCATTTTTGGAATAGCTCTCAACCCAGAAAATTCAAACCCGTCACCTTTTAGCACAATCTCACCCTTTGTGATTTGGGTTAGGTCTAATAATCTCCAAGAAACAATTCTTGCCCAAGTTAAGTGCTGCACTCCAATACCATTGGTCTGGTTCCGGCTCGACTAAAGATGGTTTCACCCCTGTAAGTTCTGTAATTCATTCTACACCTTTCTCCGTATCTTTAACGCCTACTGCAATGTGGTCAACGCAATGACCATTATCGAAACTGATTATTGAATTCATTTTTATTTCCCTATATCTTATTTCTGCGTAAGTCCTGAATCAATTACACAAAGGATAGTCCAGAGCAACAATCAAATAAGCCTCAACCTGCCTACAATCCTCACAGCAAAGGTATTGAAAATAAACTCCTGACGGATTTGCTTCCACAAAAATTGGTAAAGATTCATTATCTTTACCTAAATACTGATTAGTAAGACTGCTTTTTAGACAGCGATCAGCTCTTCCCACATAAAGCATTGAAAATGGTTTCAGCTTTTTCGGATCGTCTCGATAACGAATTAGGTAAACCCCACGAAGAGAATCTGGCATCCGATCGATTTCCCTAGGATGGAACTGAAACAGAGAACTCCATCCTAGCGCTTCTAGAGGTTTTCCTAAGATTTCCTGGATTGACAAAGATTCAGGGCGTTGATAATTGTCCATAATCCTAAACATATCAATACTTCAGAGAAAGATTATAGCAGTTACGAATGATCCCAATCTCGCTTAATACCTTTACGTTGATTGAGAAACCGATCTATCGCCATCGCTGCAATACACCCATCTGATGCTGCGACTACTGCCTGCTGAAACGGTGTATTCCGAATATCGCCAATCGCCCAAACTCCCTCTACATTGGTTGCCATCATTTCATCTACTTTAACACCGCCATTCTCACAATATGCGATTTGAGGACCAATGTAGTCTGTAATCGGTTTCGAGCCACTTTGATACACAAAAACCCCCTCAACTGGCAAAGAAGTTGCTTCTGATTTTCCTCTGCTTTTCATCAAAATACTTGTTACCCCTGACTCATTGCCCTCGATCGCACTCAGACGGGTAAAATTCCAATGCTTTACGTTTGGTTTACTCAGCAATACCTGAACATGGGCATCTTCCTGCTGTGGTTCATTATTTGTCAGCCAGTGAACAGTAGACGCGAATTTGGTTAGGAACTGGGCCTCTTCAACTGCCTCTGGATTAAGTCCATAAACGGCGACCTCTTTTTGGCGATAAAATGCACCATCGCAAGTTGCACAGTAGCTTACGCCCCTACCTAGAAATTCTGATTCGCCTTGAAGAGAAGATGTGCGACCCATCGCCCCTGTAGCTAAGACAAGCGATCGCCCTACAAAGGTTCCTTCTGGAGTATAAACCTTTTTGGATGACCCTTCTACATCAATGCCAAACACTTGTGCTCGTTGATATGTAGTTCCGAAAGAGATAGCCTGCTCTCGCATCACATCTAGTAATGCATTCCCACTAATATCACCTGCTACTCCAGGATAGTTGGCAATTTTATGGGTAATCGCCAGTGCCCCCACGGCTGGATTCTTGTCCAGAATTACTGTCTTTAAATCTGCACGAGATGTATACAGGGCACAACTACAGCCAGCCGGGCCACCGCCAATGATAACCACATCAAATTCATAAGTTTCCAAAATCTATAGTCCTCGAAAATAATACTTCTGAGATTAAAATACATCTTAATGACACCCCTAGTCCAGATGTTATAGGAATTTGAAAAAAGAATGTTACGAATAGTAAGGTCGATAAAAAGACTTGACAGGAGATGTCCTTTTGAGAAAAAAGATGATTTATGACCTAAAAAATGGTATTGAGGCTATTCTCATGCGACTCCTGACTTCTGACTTCTGACTCCTAATAAACAGCCTAGCCATGTGTAACAAAAATTTATCAAATTGGTATTACTCCTTATTATTAAATGGAATTAATAATTATTAATTATTTGGTAAAGTATAGCTTTGTTCCCTGTTCCCTCAAACCTAAAATTTTGTACTTCATCAGTATGGGAATTGCTGTAACATTTTCTACTGCTGCAAAGTAGCTGCAACTTCTGGCAAAGATAACAACTTTTCATACAAAATATTAGCAAAAAATTCATTGCCAAATACAGAATAATGCCCATCACCTCCCAAGAATACTATTTCTACTTTTTCATTAGATATTCTCTTTCTAAATTCAGCAATTAGATAGATATAAATTATGTTGCGTTTCTCTAACTCTACTTGTAGATATTGTCGCCAAAAATTAGATTCATTTCCATAATAGTCAGAACGAATAGGTAAATAAACTACTACCAATTTACTATTTTTTTTTCTATTTATTTGTGCTAACTCCTCAAATATTTTCATGGCTATAGCAGGAGTTTGAGCAACATATTGATTATTAGTTTCCAACTTTCTCGGAAACAATGTTTGCCATAGATCTAAAAATCTTAACTCTTGAATATATCTGCTGCCTTCTCTAATTTTTGGAAATAAAAAACCACCTCTAGACACAGGAAAATTATGATTAACTAACTCCCCATTTTCTAAAGACAATAATGGTTTCCCATAACCCAAAGACTTTGCAGGTTGCATCCGCACAAAATCATCAGTAATAAAAGCAAATATCTGAATGTTATGCTCAAACTTAGTACCATCACGTTTGTACCATAAATAAACTTGGTCAACACCATTTAAAGTGTGTGAGTCTACTAGGAGGAATTACTACCTTAAATTAGTTTTTGAAAATAAAAATTAATTACTGAAATAAAATCTGGTTATACAGCGATCACGCAACTACATTATCAAATATTCTTTCTCTTCAAACTATTAACTCTTCATTTAAAGACATTTGGTTGAGAAGATAAGCTCTGCCTATAATTGATAAATATTTTTTATATAAAAGCTATCTTGTCATCCGTTTTGATGATGTTTATATTAAAAGTATGAAGTAAAGCAGAGCAAAAGATATGTTTAGTAGCAGTTCAAAAAAGTCAACGATAACAACATTTACACGGACATATTCAGCCACGAATTTACAAGATATAGACAGTGCTAAATCTCCAATTGCTTGGCAAATATATGAAGAGTTTTTAGGCAGCATAGCTAATCAGCAGAAACATCAAATAGCTTCTATGTTTAATGATTACTGTAGACAAAATCCTCATGCTATTGAGTGCAGCATTTACTCATCATAATTCTCTTGGTTTTAACTATATATCATCATTACAATTAATTCAAAATAATAGGAGTAAAAAAATGCAAACTACTACTAATAATTGTCCCCAAAACCCCATTGATGTTTTGCTACAAACTTGCCGTAATTTTATAGAAAATATAGATATTAATAATCCTGAATTTGCCAGAAAATTATGTCAATTGATTCCGGCTCAATGCCCATTTGCCAGAGATATTAAATTCTTTGGTCGTACAGTTTTGCATATTCCACCTCTATGTAAACTAAATCCTTTTTACTATGAACTAATTAGTTTACGTTTTCGCGCCCTAACTTTCTTAGCTGATGTTTGTTTAGAAGATGTTACTCCTTATTGTTAAGCAGAGGGAAGAAGGAAGAAGGAAGAGGGAAGAAGGAAGAGGGAAAAGGGAAAATATTGCTTTGTCTGAATTTTCAGCTTTTGATCTGTTCTAACCTTTTCTTCGACTGCTATAACTACTAGACTGCTATAACTACTAGACATCTCCAAAAATCAAAAATCAAATCAATTCTTATCCATAAATTATCAATTATTTCTCCCTGTTACCCGTTGCCTGTTGCCTCTTTTCTGGAGATGTCTACTCTAGAAGAGACAAAATAGCTAAAATCTAATTACTAATAACTATTAACACCATAAATCATTCCAAAACTCAGAGCTAATACCAAAATGAGGTACACCTATCTTTATTTTTTCTTTCCTGTTCCCTGTTCCCTGTTCCCTGTTCCCTAAAACAAATGAATTTTGTACCTCACCATTATGGAAACTGCTATAACATTTTCTACTGCTGTAAAATAACTGCAACTTCAGGCATAGATAATAACTTTTCATACAAAAGATTAGCAAAAAATTCATTACCAGATACAGAATAATGCCCATTACCACCTAAGAAAGCAGTTTCTACTTGTTCATTTGGCATTCTCTTTCTAAATTCAGCAATCAAATCAATATAAACTATGTTTCGTTTTTCTAATTCAGTCTGTAGATATTGTCGCCAAAAACTAGATTCATTCAGATAATAATCAGAATATATTGGTAAATAAACAACCACTAACTTACTATTTTTCCCTTGATTAATCTTCGCCAACTGTTCAAAGATTTTGATAGCTATAGCAGGAGTTTGAGCAACATATTTATTGTCAGTTTCCATTTTTCTAGGAAACAATGTTTGCCATAGATTTAAAAATCTTAACTCCTGAATATATCTGCCACCTTCTGTAATTTTTGGAACTAAAAAAGAACCTCTAGGCACAGGAAAATTATGATTAACTAACTCCCCATTTTCTAAATACAATAATGGTTTCCCATAACCCAAAGACCTTGCCAACTGCATCCGCACAAAATCATCAGTAATAAAAGCAAATATCTGAATATGATGGTCAAACTTAGTACCATCACGTTTGTACCATAAATAAGCTTGGTCAATACCATATCCCCCTTGACCCATATTAATAGTTTGTAAACGTTGATTGATAGATGTTAATAGTTGACACCATGTTTGGTCATTACTAACACCCCATCCCATTGTAAAAGAATCCCCAGAACAAATTATCCTAACTTTATTAGGGGGGATATTAATACTAAAGTCTTCGCTATTTCTCAAAGATTGAGAATTTGTTCGAAAATATATCCCCGGAGCATACATATTTGGAATATAAACATTAGGAAGATTCACCCATCCTAATAATTCATCATATTGAGTGTGGCGTATTTCGCTAATTGGTTGAACTTTACTGATTTTATAAAACAGTAAAATAATGCTAGATAGACCTTCAACCAAACTTAATATAGACAAACATGAAATTAGATTAATTGAGACAATTTTGAGGATTTTTTTTGTCTGACTTAAATAATTTTTGACCATCAATGTTAGAGTTTTGGAAATCGGGAGATGTGAGGAGCTTAAGAAATAACTCAATTAAAACTTCATTCAGTCAAAAAATTTTCTTGACAATCTACTGGACCGACACAATTAAAATAGTTCATCATATCACTGGGGGGATTCATCTAATTGGCTAAGACTCATTAATTTAACGTGGAAACCGCCCCTACTATTACAAAATTTTATTGGATGTTGAATACCCTTGACATTAATGAAGGTGGCAACCATGCTTGCGGTCGTTTGCGATTGAGAAAGCGAGGTTTACGATAACGAGTCTTGCGACTACGTCTTGATCTTCTTTTTACCCGACGATCGCTTAAGTTATCTCTGACTTGAAACCCTCGATGCCCCAATTCTGCACACCAAACTATGTTGGTATCAGAAACTATTGCCAATCCTGTTGTTTTAGCTCCAGGGTCTATTTTGATTCTCAACTGCTTTATTTCATCTGTTGATTTATCCTTAAGAATAATAGTGAATGGATATTGTCTAAACACTGCTGCTTTGCCTTCAGTTAATAACTTTCTGGCAGCAGCGGGATGCACTGGATTGCATTGCTTTTCGTTCTTATCAAGTACAAAAACCGAATTTTTATTCATTGAAAAAACTCCTGCAAGCAGGGTAATGTTTGCCTCGCCAATGTTGCATTCCTGCACGTCCAAATAGCACCGCTTTACCCCTCGTAAACTTTTAACTATCTAGTTTCAGAGCATGGAACTGACAAGCATCCCAAGGTGAGAACTTTGGCTCTTAAATGCAACGTAGCCTTCAAAAGGCTTAGGCTGGTCAGCTACCTAATTCAACGAGGCACGAAGCCCCGTCTCTTTAGAGCGGGGTGTTGACTTAACTACTACGATGCTCATTATTGTACTTAATTCTAGCACCAGCCCATTGTAGTTTTTCTCTAAGAGTCTGGAAAAATGAATAATTTTCCCGCAAAATAATAAACTTAGCCTGACAATCTGCCATACGCACATCCACCCGTTGTCCCGGCCAAATAGCAGTAGATAGAACTCCATCTGCCCAAAGTTTAGTAGTTAGATCGTGCTCCTGTAGAGGCCAAACACTAACTATACAACCAGGAGGAAGTACAATAGGACGACTAGAAAGACTTAAAGGACAAATTGGAGTAACAGAAATAGAAGCCATACCAGCGTGCATAATTGGTCCATTAGCAGAAGCAGTATAGCAAGTAGAACCAGTCGGACTAGCAACAATAAGTCCATCCCCTTGATATTGGTCTACTACTTCACCATCAACTTCTACTTCCAAAATAGAAGTGGGCATCCTGTCAGCAGAAGCAGGTTTAATACAAAATTCATTCAAAGCTAAAAAGCGATCGCTTGATGGTTCGAGGTTAGTGCGATCGCCATTAAACACTGCTGACTGTAACATCATTCGCAGTTGTACAGCATAGCGGTCTTCAAATAACCTATCCCATACCTTCTCTGTATCCTTAAAATCTTCAAAACTTTCTGTCAAAAATCCCAAATGTCCTCCCACATTAACTGCCAACATTGGAATACCTAGAGCTGCTAAATGTCTTGCAGCAGCTAAAGCACTACCATCTCCTCCTAAAACCACTGCTAAGTCAATTTTATGAGTGCTAGAAGCAAGAAAAACTGGATATGGATTATCTTGTGGTCCACTAGGCCCCATTAACACTTGACAGCCTCTATCTTCCAACTGTCTAGCACATTGTTCTGCATAATGCTGACTCACATCATCTTTGGCCTTATGAGCAATAATTACTCGTTTAATGTCCATAGTTAATATTCTAGATTTTAGATAGAGATTGGCAAAATCTCTGCACCACTGAATCATTGTATAGCAATAACTACGGCCTTTAGGAGTTGGATAATTGCTCTGTTATGGCAGAAGGAAAAAAGAAGAAGGAATCAGGAAGAAGGCGTTTAGTTATCTAGGGGAGAAGGAAAAATCTTGTATTATCTGAGTTTGATTAAATCTAATATAACTACTGTAGAAGGCTCATAGGTAAAAGATGTGTGAAGATTTGCATGAGTTTGATAAAGGTTAGACAAATAATACTGTAAGTATTTGCCTGCTTGACTTTCATATGTTTTTGAAGTGGTAAAATTTATGTTTACTCTGTAAATGCAACTAGAAATTATAACTTTTCTGGCAAAATCATCTGCTTAAATCTGGTTAATTTGTCACTTCCGCAATATTTTATATAAAAATAATTGCCAGAAAAAAAGCCTGAAAGCTATATACAGAGAAGTTTTATTTGGCGTTAAAATCAAAAAAACTAGCAGATTAAATACGTGCGAGCACTTACGCTATTTCCGCTATAAATATATTATCAATTCAGTGCGATCACTGAAGCTATTTCTAGAAGTAGTGCAACAAAGTGGAAGCAGCGATCGTAAATTCTCATAAATTGCACGAATTTAAAGCAAATATGGCCAATTATAGCGCTGCACGCAAGTCAGAAGTCAGAAGTCATATCAAATCCGGTAGCATCGGTGTAATTATTTGGGGATGGGGAGATGGGGAGATCGAGAAATATTTGGTAATGGTTGAAGATGAAACATTTTTTTATACCGAATTAAACGGATTTGAGATCAGAAGTAATCCCTGACGCTCGTTTGAGGATTTATCAATGTCCTAACCTATTTGCGTAGTGCTATAGTATACTAAAAATTATTTCAAGTAAAAAGAAATTCCATAGAACATCCCTAATATTATGTTTGTAGTTGGGCTTTAGCCCTTTAAATACTTACAGTGTGTTTCGTATCAGTGAGATACACCCGTAGCGGGCAAGATGCGCGCACTACAAAGACTTTATCATTAATATTTGTATCTCATATACCAGCAATCTGCTGTATCTTATTGCTCAAACCCAACTACAAGCTTAATTTAACTTTTCTACCGTAAACGTAGCTCCCCCGAAGGGAGAACATGATATAAAACCTAAAAAGCGTCGGGAGGAAGTTAGCCAGCCTGTTTTAACGGCTGGTTGAATAACGACACGCAACGACACGCGGGTAATAAAGCGAAGTAAAAATCTGCTATACTAGAAATGGCAAGTAAGAACAAGGTTTGTCGCCATGACAAGACCGCACTTTGCGGTGAAATTCCGGTGGACAGGAGACGGGGAATTAACTTCCTACGACGGCTGTTTGCGCAGCATTCCGCAGGAAAAGCAAGTAGGCAGCTAGAGCAGCGAGAAGATTGCTCCAACCAGTGCGAGTAAAACCACTCGTGAAAGCTAACAAAAAAAAGTAAACTCACAGCTAGATTTCGATCTATGCCGAGGAGTTTAGGAGTCTGCCCTTCAGGCTTTAAGCAAATGTGGATTTATCATCCCATTTGCGGTGGATTTGCCACAGAATCCAGGGTGTTTCAACCCCTGGAGATGTCAACTAATATCATGTATGGTTGAATTATCCAGACTTGATGAACCTATCCCACTAATAGGATTTTTGCTAAAAAACCTAAATATTTTGAGAGTTAAAAACGAAAAATTAAGCTTTTCAAGAACATTTTACTTAAACAAATAAGCTTGTTAAAAATAGTGGAATAGGTCCAGATCAAGCCTAAAACCTATCACCTTCTTCATAGTAGGGACATTCCATAGAATATCCGGCGTTGGTAAAGCGCATGTATGATATTAATCTTAATTCTTTAGGAGTCAACCCACCCGCGCGCCCCTCCCAAGAGGGGGAGTCAGGAGGACCGAGTCAGGAGGGAAGAAAGAAGAAGAAACCCCGAGTAAAAGGAGAAAGTTTTTTGGTCGCGTAAAGGTCACGGAGTTCTATCGCGATCTTATCCAGACATGATATCATACCTCAAATTACCAACGCCGAATATCCCTACAACCTACGACCTACTTCAACGTGGCCAATAAATTCTAGTACTAGCAGCAATATAACGAGCTACAGCAGCAGCACCATAACGATTTAGATGACTGGGGTCAAAGAAATATTCATTTTTGGCGAGTTGAGGCTGATATAAATTGAAATTTAGGAATGTAAAACTATTTTCTCTTGCTCGACTCTGCATCCACTGATGAAAGTCTTCTTCAGCAGACCAACGCACAGAATCTAAATAACTATCAGAAAGAGGTAAATTAACAAAAACTAAAGGAATATTGCGAGATTTAGTAAAATTAACAACAGAAGTTAAAGCTGTAGCTTGAGTACCCCCAAGATAAAAACTAGCATAGTCGCCATCGTAAAGCCCTGCTACATAAGGTCGTCGCTGATAATAATAAGAAGGATTAAATTGCCCATCCATTGGCAGAAACCCATTAGCATCAATAGCATTGGCAACATCGGCGATCGCTACTGCTTGTACAAATTGAGTAGAATATTGAGGATGAGATGTTAAGTTTGAGGAGTTTTGCGATAGAGGTTTATAAGAATATTTAGTAGTCTTAAAATAGTCAGGATAAAGAGTATTAGAACTATTCCCTACTTCGGTATTTCCTCTGTTGCTGCGCGTTCCCTCTGTTGGTCGGCGTTCCCATCGCAAGGTTTCCTCCCCTAGTTTCCACTGCTTGCTTCTGTCACCGACGCGGGGTCGCACCGCTGTTGTCTGTTCCCTATAATTAATTTCCATTGCTTCCCCTCCCGATATTTCAAAAGGAGAGTAGGGAGGTGCAAATACATTATAAGGTTTGGGAAACTGATAACAGGTAGAAGCAAAGTTAGACTGACCTTGAGGTAACTGGGGACGAACACCAGAAAGTAATTTTCTTTTTCCCTCAGAAGTAACAATTGAATTATAAGTTCGATCTACCCTTCCACTATTAAAAGCTCGTACTCCATCCGCCCAAATAATTAATTTTGGCAGTTGATTATTGTTCAAAAGTTGTCGCAATTGAAAGTCTACTACTTGAGCAGTGGCTCCATTGATACTGAAGTTAAATATGTTTAACGGACGATTGCCTTTAGCTACTAAATATTGTTGTAGTTGTTGCGGATCGACCCCGTATAAGGCGCGGGAACTACCCACAATTAAAACATCTGGCGGACCCACAGTAGCAACAAAAGACAGATAAAGCTCTAACTGGGTGTCGAGAACATCACTATTGAAAGAAACAGGATTATACTGAGAACGTGCAGAAGCTGCTTGTTGTTGGGAGTAAGCTAAATTTCTCATATACTCAGCAACTTTTTTCTCAGCAAAAGCACGTCTGGGGTTTCCTGGTGGTACAGCTTGCATCCAAGCTACTGCCTGTACCCACTCTTGGGCGACCTTATCCCACTGTTGTTTAGTTCTCGCGGTCTGAGCTAACTGTGAGGCTTTTGTGGCAAACCTAACTGCTTGACTGAACGGGTCTACAGAAGCACATTGAGTAGCATTGGAATTTTGAGAAACTAGAGAAATTTGTGAGTTATTTTCTTTGGCGGAAGTTAAATCACAGTTATTAACTGATATAAGATTTTTCTGTGAGGTTGGAGATATTTTGCTCTGAAAATGTTGAGTGGGAATACATCCAACAGTTAGGGTTAGCAAAATAGTTGCCGTCAAAGATTTAAGTAAGCTAGATGAAAGTCTAGCATTATGGAATTGATTTTCTATATTTTGTTGCCAACTACGTTCAGGAGTGGCATCGGATGAATGGATTCTAGTCATAAAAATTTAGGGACGTGGGAAACCAGTCCGTTTTAACGCCTGGATGAAAACTAACTGACAGGTTTTAATCTGTCGTCTAAGTATTGCCTTTCATAACTATTTTCGCTATACTTATATTATATGGCGATAATAGTTGAAATGTATCTTACCCAAAAAAACAAAATTAGGAACTTGTCCATTCAAGAGTTTAAAACTCTCAGACAGTTGTGCAGATTATCTAAAAATATGTACAATGTAGGGGTTTACTCTGTGAGACAGTTTTATTTTGCAGAAGGTGGGTATCTCAGATACGAATCCAACTATCATTACTGCAAAGATAATGAAAATTACCAGCTACTTCAAACCGATATTGCACAACAAACATTAAAAGTTGTTGATAGGTCTTTTAGAGCTTTTTTCAACTTAATAAAAGCTGCCAATGAGAGGCTGTATCGCTTTGAACAAATACGAATGCCTAGATACTTAAATAAAGAGGGGTATTTTCCTTTAATTATACCTCGAATTATCGTCAAAGATGGATATTTTAAAATCCCAATGTCTAGGAAATTTAAGGCTGAGTATGGGGAAGTAAAAATCCCTTTTCCGGAGCGATTAATAGATAAAAACCTAAAGGAAGTTAGGGTAATTCCTAGATATGATGCTAGGTTTTTTGAAGTTGAATTTATTACTGAAGTTGAACCACAACCAGCAAAAAAAACTGACAAAGCTTTAGCTATAGACCTTGGTTTAAATAATTTAGCTACCTGTGTATCAAATACTGGGTCGTCGTTCATTTTGGACGGCAGAAAACTTAAATCAATCAACCAGTGGTACAACAAGGAAAATGCTAGATTACAGTCATTAAAGGATAAACAAGGTATCAAAGGGTTGACAAAGAAACAGGTTAACATCACAGTCAATCGAAACAATAAAGTTAGGGATTATCTGAATAAAGCAGTTAGATATCTCATTAACTGGTGTAGTAAAAGTCAAATATCTACAATTGTTGTAGGTGTTAATCCCGGAATCAAAAAAGATATCAACTTAGGCAAAAAAACTAATCAAAAATTTGTACAGATACCACACTATAGTTTGAGATTAAAGTTAAAAGCTATGTGTGAAAGATATGGATTAACTTATTTGGAACAAGAGGAGTCTTACACATCCAAGGCTAGTTTTTTGGATAGAGACAATATACCTGTTTATCATGCTCATAATTCAACTGAATATAGGTTTAGTGGCAAAAGAATCAAACGTGGTTTGTACAAAACTAAGCAAAATAAATTGATTAATGCTGACTGCAATGGAGCAGCAAATATTGGATTAAAAAGTAACCTGAATGGCTTTATCCCAGACAGACTAGAGGCATCTTTGGCTATGCCATTAAGGGTTAAATTTGACGTGGATTGATCCCGGCAAATTTATTCGGCTTAAGAATTCGCGTGGATTTATCCTGCGGAGTGTCAACTAGACTCCTCTCCATATCTATAGATAATATTTGTGATAGATTATAGTTCCTTTTTTGGCAAGTTTATTTGCCAAGAAGAAACTGGAAACAGGTTTGATATTAAACTGCTAAAAATCTTTGGATTACTTCTTGACTTAAATCTGTAGTATTTCCTGATGCCACAATTCCTCCTTTTTGCATTGCATAATATCGGTCTGCTTTACGCACAAAATGGAGATGTTGTTCTACTAATAAAACAGAAATACCTCTACTTTGAATAATATTTCTCACCGCTGTTTCTATCTCTAAAATAATAGAAGGTTGAATACCCTCAGTCGGTTCATCTAACAAAAGTAAATTAGGCTTACCTATCAATGCACGAGCGATCGCTAATTGTTGTTGTTGACCACCACTCAAATTTCCTCCCATCCTAGATAACATTGTTTTTAGAACAGGAAATAATTCAAATATTTCTTCGAGTATTTCATTTTTTCCTTTTCTATCTTCTTTTCTTGCTTCTAAACCAAGCAATAAATTTTCTTTGACTGTTAACCTAGGTATAATTTCTCTACCTTGGGGTACATAACCAATACCTAGGCAAGCGCGTTGGTCTGGTCGGAGAGTGGCGATCGCTTTACCCCATAAATTAATTTTTCCTGTCTGTGGTCTGAGTAGTCCCATTACTGTTTTTAGTAATGTTGTTTTGCCCACTCCATTTCTACCGATTAAACATACCATTTCTCCAGGTTTCACGGTTAAATCAACATTGCGCAAAATATGACTTTCTCCATAAAATACATTTATATTAGATATTTGTAAGGTGGTATAATCAATTTGATTTTGTCCAGCTTGATTGGGTAGATTAAAATTCATAATTTTTTGATGTTTTTTGATTTTCTATTTTAATAAAGTAAAAACTATAGTGCTAGAGTAAAAATGACTATCATTGGAACTAGAGAAGCAGCTTTTTTGTTGGGTATTTGTTGTCAACGAGTGAGAGTACTTCTTGCTCAAGGTAGAATCAAAGGGGCTTACAAGCGTAAAGGATTCTGGCAGATTCCTCTATATAATAGAATGCCTGTTGTTATACCAGGAAAAAGAGGTCCTCAAGGTGTTTGGTGTAAGGGGCTACGACAAGCACCAACGAGGATTCATGTAAATCAAAGGAAAATTAAAGCTAATGGTAAGAGAATCAAAAACGATCCTCTGATGACTCCTGAACAACTGGTACCAGTAATCACTATGAAAGCAGGAGAGCGTAATGATTTGGGTTATCAAATGGAAATTCATGGTGAATGCCGTATAGTATATCAGCCTTATAATCCTTTATCCTGTGGGGCACGTTTGTGGATCGAGACTTATTCTCCGGTGCAATTTGTGGATACTAAGTTTAATCCTTCAAAAGCAAGGCGACCTTATAGATATACCTGATATTTCAACTTTAAACATTTCAAGTTTTCAGTAAAACCAAGCACGATAAAATGTTTGGTAAAAATTCCTGTTGCTTTTTGCCTGTAAGCATAGTTTTGTAACATTATTTGTTCGGGCATAGTATTAGCGATTGGTTTTTATACTATCAAAACAATGCAATCAATGGATGAAAGATAAATAAAATAGTCAAACAATGAGGTTGAACAACGGAAAAATAGCTTTTTGTTAGCATCTTATATCATACCCGGATAATTGGTGATAAAAAACTTTCTCTTTCGATGTAGTCGATGGGGATATTGCTATCCCTCACCTCTACTACAAAACCGTACATGAGAGTTTCGCTCCTCATACGGCTCCTAAATCGCAGGATTCTTCAAGGTTGGTTATACTTAATTTCGCACCTATATTTCAAGGGTCGCGCAACCTCGCCTTTTAAAGGGAAATATTTTTGGAACGAAGCTCAAATCCCCCTTAAAAAAATAACTTCAGACTTCAGAATTCAGACTTCAGACTTCGTTAACGCGCCTCAGATTTTTTCAACAGCTCCTAAATAAACTTCGATAACTCTTGCATCATTCTGCACCTCATCCATAGTTCCTTGACAAAGTACAGAACCTTGATGTAAAACAGTTACTGTTTTGGCTATTTGACGCACAAATTCCATGTCATGTTCAATCACAATAATTGAATGACTGGCAGCCAAGTTTAACAAAAGAGAACCTATATTTTCTGTTTCTTCATCAGTCAAACCAGCTACGGGTTCATCTACTAATAATAGTTCGGGAGATTGAGCAACTAACATACCTATTTCTAAACGTTGTTTTTCACCATGAGATAAAAAAGCTGCTTTAATATTTGCTTTTCCAACTAAATTTATAGTTTCCAATAAACCAGCAACACTTCTAATTTCTGCGGAAGGAACTTTACGAAATAAAGTAGCAATTACTCCTTTATGGCGATTAATAACTAAATCTAAATTTTCTCTGACAGTTAAATTCAAATAAATCCTTGGTGTTTGAAATTTACGCCCAATTCCCATACAAGCTATTTTATGTTCGGGAATTTTAATTAAATTTTCACCTCTAAATAATACTTTTCCTATTGTTGGTTGAACTTTGCCAGTAATTACATCTAAAAAAGTAGTCTTTCCAGCTCCATTCGGACCGATAATAACTCGCAATTCACCAACATTCATCGTGAAATTGAGATTATTCAGAGCCTTAAAACCATCAAAGCTAACTGTTAAATTTTGAATTTCTAAAATTTTTTCTACCATTTTTTTACTTCATCTGAACCTAATTATTCGTAAGCATTTCCTGGGGAATGCTGCGCAAACAGCGGTCAATTATCAGCTATTGGTACTTA
>NZ_JAAHGU010000045.1:0-48394 GCF_010692685.1 Okeania sp. SIO2F5
CACTCCCAAGTCTAAAAAATCAGCAACTAAAGAAGCTTCAAAAGGCCATCTGGGAGCAAAATTTGTGGTCTTATGCATTCGTCTGAGAATATCATTTGCCCGACGCTCAATCGACTCTTTGCGATAAAAGCAATACGGTTTGAGGATACTCACGCTTTATTCTCCTTCTGTTGCAGCTTGAGATATTCTGTGAGCGAACTCAGGATTTTCTTGCATTCGTCGGAACAATGCTAGCATCTCCTTTGGATTTTGCTTAAGAATCTCCTCATACTGTTGAGGAATTCTGCCAGCGAGGAAAATTAATTCCTCTTCATCCAAATCGAGATTCCTAGCTAACCCACGAATCACTTCTTCTTTTGGTGCATAGTCGGCGCGATCGTTTTCTAGCTTGGACAAATATGTAAAGTCTACTCCTAAGAATTTGGCCAACTCTCGTTGGGAATATCCTTTGTCTTTACGGGCCTGTCTAATTAACTTTCCAAAACTTTTTTCCACGGCTTTTACCTCCTAATAAGCATTGTAAGCAACTTTGACGAAAATTTCAACTTTACTCTTGACGATAAAATCAACTAGCGCTACAATAGATTTAGTTGAAAAAAAAGTCAACTCATGAGACACTACTGGCAAGGTTGAAAATTAAGTCAATTAAATTTAGGCTCTATATATGGAGTCATACTCAAGTTGGCTAATTGTAAATTTATGAGAGTCTCAACAAGTACCGCTCACCTGGAGGATAGCATTATGCTGAGAACCTGGACAGATACACACTACAAATTGGAAGACGAAGACTGGCTGTATATTGCTACCCATGAAGAACAGAGTTCAGCTTCTCTTGTTTGCCCAGGGTATGCAAGAGACGTGGAAGGCTTCAGTATTCACTTTACTCCTGCTCACATAGAAATGTTAGAGCATTTGTTGGGAGCATTGCGAATTATTAAAGCGCAGCAGGAAGCAACTACAGATTATCAATATCCACAACCAGCAAAGGCGACATATCTAATTAATTAGACTGCTGAAAAAATTGGTTGGTGGGGGTAGGATGGGGAGATGGGGAGATGGGGAGATGGGGAGATGGGGAGATGGGGAGATGGGGAGATGGGGAGATGGAGATGGGGAGATGGAGATGGGGAGATGGGGGGACGCGGGGACGCGGTGACGCGGAGATGGTTGAACAGGCAATGGTTTCACCATAGCAAGGAACGAGTTGGTGTTTGACTTATGTTGATGATGAACCGTAAGACGCCAGAGATACTTTTCTCACTGTTGCCTGTTGCCTGTTATATAACCTACTACTTTTTTCAAGGCAGACAAAAAATAAAACTAAAGGAAATAAAAGATGTCTAATTCTAATGTTAAAGCAAAAATTTATGTGTTTGGAGCTAAACCGAAACAAGCTTTATTAGTACCAGAAATTCCTATTGCTGTTCGTAATAATTGTCAGTCAGGACAATGGGTGATTGGAGACACAGATTATGGTTCTAAAATCTCAATGACAATCATCAAGTTTAGCAAATTTTTCGGCAATTTAGGTCAAACAATTAATACATTATGGGGTCAAATCTGGTTTATTGCTGAGTCAGGAGAATTACCTCATGGAGTGTTAATGGTGACATATATTAAAGGTCGTTCTTTGAATGATTTTAATCGTTTAATTGCTTCAGTTCAAAGTCAAGGAGTGGAGCCAGCAACAGGAATTTTTCTGCCTGAATTTATCAAGCACAGCGGTCAAAAACCAGATGAAAATGGTGTAGTAAAACCCATCAATTATTATAGCTTAAAATGGCGTTGGCAAGAACGTACAGATTGGTCGATTATTCAGCAGGCAGCAGCAGTGCTTTCTGATGAAAATAATCTATCAAGAATGATTGACTTAGAAGGAACTATAAAAATGGTTTGCTTAGATAATTTATCTGCTGAAGAAACTGCTAGTTTGATGGTAGCTCATACTAATAGTGATCGAAATTATTCGCTGAGTTTAAATGTTAGTAATGATAAAGCGTTACCACAGGGAAATGAGTCTTTAGCTGCTGCATTATCTTCATAAAAATAGCAATTCCCAAAAAGAGTGAGGTACAAAATTCTAGGCTTTAGGCAACAGGCAACAGGGAACAGGCAACAGGGAAGAAAGATAAAAGTACCTCACTAGCCTGACGCTATATATAGAGGCGCAATATTAATATTAATGCATTTTTTGCGTTTCTATTTACAGCTTTCAGCTTTAATTTTTTTGTAGTTTTATGATTAAAAAAATTGGAAAACTTAAAGAGGTACAAATGAGTAAAATTGCTAAATTCAGGATTCATCAGGGTGTAAAAACACCAGAAATCCAGCAATGGGAAGATAGTTTACGGGGGAATTTAGAAGTTAAACATCAAATTAGAACTGATACTATTAATGATCTGGAAAACTTCAGTCAAGATTTACAGCATATTAGTTTAGTTGTTGAATATATTCAAAATAATTACCAGGCATTACTAACAGAAAATAATTGCTTAAAATCCACTCTTTTAGAGTTAGTAGATAATTGCTACTGCTGGAAAGGAAATCGTTGTGAAAAATGCCAGAAAATCCTCAAGTCATTAGCTCCAGAAACGACTAGGAAAAAATTAAATACTGCCCAAGAATATGAAGCTATTTTGAAGCAGCTTCGGAAGCTGGGATCAACAATTAATAATTAATTATTAATTATTACCCCTCCTTGAAAACAAGAGGATTGACTAATAATGAAAGTTTTTTCTTGTTTATCCTTTAAAGGAGAGGCTTTAAACTTCAATTATTCGGTTAGTTGTCACTATATCACATTAAAAAGCGTTTCCTGACGGAATTTTCCGCAAACGGTATTTAAACAGTTAGCATTTCCTAAGTTCATGCTCCGCAAACAGCGAGTGATTTATGGAGATGAAGCTAGTAAAATTATCAATATTATGGAGAAAAAAAATGACACAAACTGCATCAGAAAGTAGCAAATTTAGAGTGATGAAATCATTTGAAGAAATTTTAGCTGCTAAGAAAAATCTTGCATCAAAAGTGGCAACTAAGGAGGAAGAAGCAGAGAAGGAAAAAGGGAAACAAATCCTAGAAACTGCTGCTACCTATACCACAGATAGTATTGTTAAAGGTTTGGCTGATTTACAATTATATTTTGGTAGTATTATTAATCAGTTATTAGATAATTTGCATCAAGAATCTACTAAACTTGAGGAGTTAAAACTTGCCATTGAAATTGAAAATAAACATTTACAAGAGTTACAAAAAGTTCGTGTTGTTGCTGATGCTTTGCATATTTTAACTCAAGAACATCAAGAAAAATTAGGATTTCTAGAGCAGAATTTTAGTGAGCATCAAGAAAATATTGCAAAGGATATGACGACTAAGCGAAAGGCTTGGCAAAAGGAACAACAAGAGTATGAAGCAGCAATTGAAGAGGAAAATCAATTGTTAATTAAACAACGAGAAAATGAAGCTGCTGACTATCAATATGAATTGGAACATCAGCGTAAAATTGAAATGGATGAATATGAAGAAATGAAGCGGAAGTTGGAACGAGAATTACAAGAGTTAAATCAAGAAAAAGAAAAAAAATGGCAGGAAAGAGAAAGTTATTTGGCAGAAAATCAAGTTGAATTTGAAGAAAATAGACAGAAAGTTGAAGGTTTTGAAGAAGAGTTGAAACAGGCTTATGTGAAAGCGAAAGATGACGCAATTAAAGAAGCAACTCGACAGGCAAAAGTTAAAGAAGATTTATTTGCCAAAGAGTGGGAAGGAATGAAGAATGGTTATGAGTTAAAGATTGAATCTTTAGAAGAAACAATTGAGCGACAAACTGAACAAATTAACGATATTTATACTCAGTTACAAGAGGCAGTACAGCAAGCACAAGATTTAGCTATGAGAGCTTTTGCTAGTTCTAATAACGGCGCTCAAACTAAGTAGTTGTTGTTGAAAGGAAGAAGGAAGAGGGAAGAAGGAAGAAGAAAAAATATTATGTTTTCTGAGTTTTAACCTTTCCTTCGACTGTGATAAAAGCTATAAACTACATTCATCATATAGCCATTCAGCAATCCTAATATTTGTCTACTCTATTCAGTAGATCGTAAGCATTCAGTCGTCAGTCTCCTATTTTTACTTCATTCATTAAAAAGCTGAGAGCTGAACACTAATAGCTGAATGCTTACTTAGTTGGTATTTATGCCAAAATTTTCCCAGCTATATCGCAGCTCAAGTCAATCGAAAAATTTCAAGTTTAACAGGAGAAAAAAATGGCTAAAAGAGTTAATTATAAAAATACCAAGGCTGAAATTTTAGAAGCTTTTGCAGAATTAAAAAAAGAAAAGTCTGCCCTAGAAGCAGAAAGAGATAAGCTAAGTCAGGAAAGTAAAACTACAGCTAAAACCTCTGTAGATTCAATATCCAAAAAACCAGAAAAAGAAGTGACAAAATTTATGAACTTAAATCAAACTCGTAACAAACCAAGTATGCAGTACACAATTGAAAATTTGTTGATGGTGCAAAGTGGTTTTGGTGGAGCTATCAGTGAATTATCAGAAAAACTAACTTCAGAAGCAACTAAATTAGAAGAAGTTCGACAGCAAGTGACAGAAGAAATTCAGCAATTAAACAATTTGCATGGTTTAGAAAATATTGAGGAAAATACTTTAGATAATTTAGTTCAACAGTATGAACAAAGCGCCAAATAATTTGAGAAATAATTTAGCGATCGCCAGGAAGAATTACAACAAGAAATAGAGTCAAGTAAACAAACTTGGTCAAAGGAACAACAGGAATATCAACGCACAATAAAAGAACGAAATGAACAGCAGAATAAAACTCGCCAACGAGATGAAGAAACTTATAAATATGACTTGAATTTGCAACACAATCTAGATATTGACCAGTATGAACAAAACAAGAAAAATTTGTATAAGGAGTTAGAAGAATTTCAACAGCAACAAGAGAAAATATGGTCTGAAAGAGAGCAGTCTATTTCTGAACGGGAAAAAGAATTTGCAGAGGTCAAAACTGAGGTAGAAAACTTTAAAAAAGAACTAGAGTCTAATATTAATAACGGTAAGGAAAATGGGCGAAATATTGGTACTTATCAAGCGAAAATTAAATCTGATTTATTAGCAAAAGAAGTCGAAGGAGAAAAGCAATTTTATGAACTACGGATTCAATCTTTACAGCAGACAATTCAAAATCAAGAACAACGAATTAAAAATTTATCTGCACAATTAGATTCCACCTTGACACAGGTTCAAGATTTAGCAGTGAAAGCTATTGAAGGTGCATCAAATTCCCGTTCATTTCAAGCCATGAAAGAAATTGTTCTAGAACAAAAGAATCAACAAAAGAAAAGTTAATTTTTGACGATAAAACATAGTAGGGGTTAACGGCCGTTAACTCCTACAAATTGAATAAGGTAGAAGGCATAAGGCAGAGGGCAGAAGGCAGAAGGAAATATTGGTTTAAAGGCAAAAGGTTTTTGATAGCTAATTATCCGGAAATGATCTAATAAAAAGTTTGTCTAATTGCACATACTTCCAATTACCTAATGATCAAGATTTTAGTCTAATAGACATCTCCAATCATAAAAAATAAAATCAATTATCGTACTTTTATTCATCAATTCTTTCCCCCTAGTCCCTACTCCCTCTTTTATGGAGATTTCTAATAATTGTGAGGTTATTTAACCGGACATGATATTACAACCAAAATTTATCGTCAAACACCAAAAAACGTACTGCTATAGTACAATTTCTTGACTGTCTACTCCTAAATATCATGTTGTACATCTCAAACCCTATTTGTAGCGTTTAAAAAAAGCTAAAATAAGAGTGATCACCTGTGTATATATTCAAACTGTCACTCTACTAATATTACTGTAAGTTTATACATATAAAATACAAAGAAATCAGCCAAAAACTTTGATTTGAGGTAATAATTTTATGACTAACAAATATACTCAACAAAAAGATACTGCTGCATGGATACTTCAAGTTTGGGCTTCCTTTATTCTAGCTACTTCTGGCACCGCGATCGGTATTATTTACCTACCTGTAGATAATTGGATTAAAGGCTTTTTAGGAATGGGTTTAACATTCTCAGTAGGTTCCACTTTTACTCTAGCAAAAACTATTAGAGATAATCACGAATATCAAAGGATAACTGCCAGACTTGATGAAGCAAAAGTTGAAAAACTATTGGCAGAGCATCACCCTTTAGACAAATAATAATTAGGGTTTGCTGAAAAAGTCTTATGGGTGAAGGGTAGGAGACAGGAGACAGGAGACAGGAGACAGGAGGAACGGGGAATTTAGAGTAGGTAGGAGTAAGAATTGTCAGAATGATTTCTCTGCCCAACTTTTGCCTAAAATACCCTCCATGCATGAGCATGAAGAGCTGAAAACCAGGCACTTTTTTCGACCTCAAAAAGGCACTTGTCTTTATATGTCAATGCTTTTAGATTTAATCAGCAAGCCCTAATTACATCAAATCCGGTTAAACAGACTCACCAAAAAATAGCTGAAATCTTTGTGATCAAACAATTGTATTTTTCAGCAATGAGGAAAATTTGATATGAAGTAGACTAGAAGTGGGTCTGTTAACAATGAGAATCAGCACCGGATTTGACATCAGACATACTTATAAGTCTGCCTGGCAATCACAGGTTTAATCAGAACGATTAGGAGCAGTCGTGGTACTGAATGAAGCTAAGGATAAGCTGTTGAAACTAGAGGTGCTTTGGGTAGATCAGGGTTATTCTGGTAAAAATTTTGCGAGTGCAGTAAGCGAAAGTTTGTGGCATTCGCCTAGCTTTGCGTCAGCAGTATCGCGTTAGAGTGGAAGTCATCAGAAGAACTGCCCAAACTTTTGAGCGCCTACCTAAGTGATCGATTGTTGAAGGCACTTTTGCTTGGTTGAATAGATTTCGACATTTAAGTAAAGATTATGAGGTGTATTCAGATGTAAGTGAAGCGATGATTTATGGCCCTTTAATTCACTTGATTGTTGGGCCACTAGCTAACTTAAGATTTACTTTATAAATCAGCTCTAAACTCTTACTTAGCTCTTTAAACTAAAAAAGTTAAAACTTCATTAACTTTGACTAATAATTAATTAGTCAAAAATTCAATTAAACATACTTTTTTTCTAGTGAATATTTCACTAAGCTAGGGATTTCCGAAGGTCGTTTTGCTACTGGTATTTTAAATTCTTTAAAAGCTGAAATTTTACTCTTCATCTGATTGTGGAAATTATGTTTTACCCTTGAGTTTCTAGCACTAATTAAACTACTAGCGTGAGTGTAATTTTGATTTATTGGAGCATAGATACCAGCAATATAAGCAACTACAGGTTTATCAATTGTTTCTGATATATAAGAAGCTGCAATTTCCTCACTTGCACCACCAACTTCTCCTACTAAAACAATTAACTCTGTGCGGTCATCCTCATCTAGTATTTGTAACCATTGCAAAAAAGAAGAACCAACAATTGGATCGCAACCAATACTAACACAGATAGATTGCCCCAATCTTGACTTTGTTAATTCCCAAGCTACTTCATAAGTAAGAGTATTGCTGCGACTAATAATCCCCACTGGGCCTGGTGTGTAAAACTGAGTTGGATGAGTGCCCAACAGTAATTTATCCGGCACGATAATACCTGCACAGTTAGGTCCAACAATCAGAGTTTCTGTAGCCTCAGCTTTTCTCAATAACTGGACCATATCTAGAGGTGGCACTCCTTCTGTAACGATGACAATTTGTTTAATGCCAGAAGCGATCGCCTCTAAACTAGCATCTAATACCCTATAAGCAGGCACAACTATCAAAGTGGTATCAATAATACCCACTTTTGCCACTGCTTGCTCTACCAAACTAAACACAGGTATACCAGACCATTCTTGTCCCCCTTCTCCAGGACTAATACCTGCTACTACATTTGTTCCATAGGACTTCATCATTAAGGCTATCTGGGTAGACATTTTTTCTGTAACACCCTGAACTATTACCTTACTATCTAGAGTTAAATTCATAATTCTTCAGCCCTTATTTGTATAGGCATTTATTAAGCAGGCCATCATTATCAGTATCAGTCAAAGGTTTTGATTTATTACCCTTAATGATATTCGAGTTAAAATTATATGTAATTTCTCTTCTGATTACCACTACTTAGCTAAAGAAACAGCTTTAGTAACTGCATCTTCTAAATTTTCGATTACCTCTACTGGTAGACCTGATAAACGTTCTTTAGCTCTACTCACTTCACCTCCTAATAAACGCAGTATAAAAATAATATTACTCTTGTCCATAGTTTTTAAATTATTCAAATACTCGTAAACTATAGTAATCAACTCATCACTTGTCTGAACTATACCTAGAAAATTCACCAATACTACCTTTACATTTTCCTTTTGACTAACTAAATCCAAAGCAGCAAACATTTTTATTCGTAAACTATCCTTGATCTCCAAATAATCACCCAACTTAATATTCAGAAAATTTGCTGGGTTTCCATTAGCTTCCATTACCAAATCAACAGTAGCCATTGTTAAACCTTCACCATTGCATAAAATTCCGATATTTCCTTGCAATTCTGTAAACTTTAGTTGATAATCTGGAATAATTTTTTCATTAGCTGCTGCATTGGTATTATTTGTAATTAATAAAGAATTTTTGTCTATTTGACTTACTTGTTTCTCTTGAATTTCATCATTATTAGTAATATTTTTGCCCACTAAATTTACCAATTCTAGATGACGACCTAGGGCACGGTCATTAACACTTACTTTACCATCTAAAGCCATGACTTCTCCCGTCGGACTCACACCTAAAGGATTAATTTCTACTAAATCTAAATCCTTTTCTATGAATAATTGATACATTTTTTCCACTATATGACTCACTAATTCTATCAGTTTTCCTTCGAGTCCAATTTTTACCATTAGACGACGTGCATAAAAGGGAGAAAATTGTTGATTAACAACTACCTGTTGCATCCTTGTCATCGCTGCTTCTGTATCAATACCTCCTTGTGCTGAACCGAGAAGTACAGGACGGCGTACTATTGGATCTAAAACAACTGCTAAGTATAATTCTTGATTAGCATTATATTTTGCTTCTGCCAATAAAACTTCTGGATACTCATCTTTGATCGGCAAATTAAAAATTGCCTGAGCTGCTGCCACAGCATCAATTGTATTTTCAACAAATTTAATTCCACCTAAGCTACTTCTTTCTCCAGCATGAACTTGAGATTTAAGTACGACTGGATAAGGTATTTTTAATTTTTTTAAATCTTTAGGATAATCTATTCTTTGAGATGGTAAAACAGGAATTCCCATCCCACTAAACAAAGCTTTTGCCTGATATTCTAATAAATCCATACTAACTTTAACGTTTAATTTTCTTAAGTTGATAATATGATTGTTTTAAGTTCTCCGATATTTATTTGATAAATTTTGCAGCTATTATGTTTGCGAATTTACTTAATAGTTCAAATCAAATTTAATTTTTCTTAAATTATTAATTAATAGTCTTGAAGGAGGATAATTATTTCTTTTAAAAAGGAACTACTTTCTTTATTCCTTTTTGTTCAAAACGGTATTTGCAGAATTTATTTGATCAATGTTACTATTAGAAGTAATTAGATTAATTTTATGTAGATCAATCAATTAATTAGTTTATGATAATTTTAGCAATTCTAAATCTGAAAAATTTTTATGCCTATAACTTTGAGTATCGTGATTTTAGTTAAATAATATCAAATTTAGGTTTCACACTTTAGAAATAGAATTGCTATATATTTCATCTCCGATACTTAGTCTGTTAAAAACATTATTGATCGCTAGTAAGAGTAGTTCAAATTACCATCAAACTAAGTAATTAGATAATAATAACCTAAATTTTTAACTTTCCCAATCCCCTTTATGAACTGTTTTTACCCACTTTAGTCGCTTAGGTAATATAGACATCCGGGTAATAGTAGCGCCCATCACTGCAAACCAATGCAACATATAAAAAGTGCCTCGCACACTTTCTAAAAAAGTAAGTAGTATAGACAATGGATGTTCTTTCTCAGAAACAAAGTCCAACTTCCCTTCTCCAACCATACTCTTTTCTTGTTTCCTAGTTCGACGTAAACCAATAAACATTCCCAATACAGAAACTGTTACAGTAAACACAGTCAAAGGACTGGTGATGGGTAAACGACGCAAAATTATTGCCATCAGAAAATCAGGTACAGCAGCAACCGATATTAGATATTGGGTCACCAAAAATTGCCATAAATCCCAAGTCTTACCAAATCTCATTCGGTTACGCAAAATCAATTGCCAGTAATCTAGATAACGCTGATACCCACCTTCTGCCCATCGGGAACGTTGATGCCACAAAGCTTTTGGGTTAGTTACTCCTTCCTCCATTACTGCAGGAAAACTGAGAAAATCTATATCCCATTGGTTCAAGTGTAGACGAATTGTTAAATCTAAATCATCAGTAATAGTCTGTTCATTCCATCCCTCACATTCTTTCAGGGCATTCAAACGTACAAATTGGCCATTCCCCCTGAGTTCTCCAATCCCACCAATTGCAATTCGTTGTTCCTGAAAAAAACTATCTAGAGCCATTTCTGCTGATTGGCCTTTTGTCCAAAAATTTAGACCTGCATTGGCGATCGCTTTTCTAACTTGTACTGCCCCTACTTTTTCTCTGGCAAAAAGTGGTACTACCTTTCGGAGGAGATCCGGTGTTACCTCTGCATCTGCATCAAACACTCCTAAAATTTCTCCCTTAATCAAAGGTATCGCAGTATTGAGAGCGCCTGATTTACCTCCACTGGCATCTGGACTTCTCCTAATAACATTAAGCTGCTGATATTCTTTTGCCAACTGTTCTAACAATACAGGAGTTTGATCTGTACTATTGTCATCTATTACCCAAAGTTCGTAATTATTGGTTGGATAATCTAAAGTACAGATATTTTTTACCAATTTACTAATTACAGCCTCTTCATTTTTAGCTGCTACTAACAGAGATATATAAGGCCAGTCTGTCGAATTTTCTTGTGATAGAGGTTTTGGAGGTAGTTTTGGTTGAGCGAATAGTATTCTCATAAGTTGAACTGATAGTAAACCAGTCAGACCTAAAATTACCCAATATCCCCAGGAAAGTAAGTGCAGAGCGATAGTAGTGGTCCAAATCAGAAATGACATAAATGCTGCTTTACGTCTACGACCATCGTAAATATTCTGATGACTACTTAACACTTCCTTTTCTTGTTTGATTTGACTCCGGTCTAAGCATTTCTGAGTTTCTGCTGCCTGATTATTTTGCTGTTCGTTACAGAAATTATCGTTTTGATGAATTTGGGTTTCCCTATAATAATCATTTTTTGGCCAAGAACTGTTCGGCATAACTAAATTAATCTTAAAGATCCAATCACTAATAATTTTCTTATGTTTTAAGAGACTAACCTAATTCCGTCTGAAAAAACTATAAATATAATCTTTGTTAAGTGAAGAATTTAGTAAGTCAAGAATCTAGAGGGTAGTTTGGCTAACAATTGCTACACCACAGGTAATATAAAGTTTTAGAGCTGATTTTTTAAGACAGCTGAAACGTTGACTTAAATTTAGCTTTTATACATTGAGACTATAGTTACTTATAATATAATTTCCGAGGAATGGATATTATTGATTCAGGAAACTAGAGGATGTCAATTAATCAATTAAAGCCAGCCGAAAAAGGGGAAATAGCTGTTTACACTCCATATTACCCAGATAACAGACGTAAATACCTAGCTCATGCTATTAGTCTTTACAAACAAAAAAGTCTTGAAGGAGCGAGAGGTATAGAAGGAGGAGAAAATATCCCTTTTGTTATCACCTGGAATGTTTCTATATTACCTGCAGACATAACTCGTTGCCGAATGCAGTTTGATGGTAATCAGGAGCTTAGTTATGATACAACAATGGCCACTTATGAGTTTGTTGATTCTTTAATCGATGTATTGCTAATTTATCATCGTACTCGTAATGTAGATTTTTCTAAGAATTTTTATGGAAAGTTACTTCGCTATGAGTGATTCAGCTTGAAATGTAATTCCTGAGATTTAATCTTGTTCTCATCGAAAAGTTTGGATTTGAAACCCCGTGCTTTTAGCAGTGTTTTACATTTGATTAATGTCGCTATATACTAAAAATATCAAACAAGAGATTAATATTGGTCACTCCAACAATAAAAACTTTGTTCAGATTCCTTTTTGGCAATTGAGGCAAAAACTTAAAGCCTTGTGTTTTCGATACGGAATTGACTATTTGGAACAACAACAGTCTTACTCGTCCAAGGTGAGTTTTTACGACCGAGATAAATACCTGTTGACAATGCCAATAACCCCAGTCAAACTAAATTTTCGGGTAACAGAATAAAGTATGGGTTGTATCAGACAAAAGCTCAACATTTGGTTTCAGAAGATATTAATGGTAGTGTCAATATTTTAGTGAAAAGTAAGCACAAACTCAATTTTGAGCGAGTGTATAGGGGGCTTTTGGCTAACCCTTTAAGGATTTATATTTCTTAACAATTCCCGCCGTTTGACGGCGCGGGAGTGTCAACCTTATAATTTAAAAATGTGAAACAAATTGACAACATTTAATCTAAAATCCAAATTATATTGACATTGACAAGTTCATTGATTGCGGGAGTGAGGGTGTGCCAAAATCTGCCAATCATTTGCTAATTGGATCGACCGAAGCTTACAGTGGCAAGTCTACAATTACTTTAGGAATAGCCCATAAGCTGCAAAAGCAAGGGATAAGCATTGCTTATGGAAAACCCTTGGGAAACTCTTTAAATTCAGTATCTGTAGAAATTGATGCTGATGTAAAGTTTATTACTGAAACTCTCAAGCTTTCAGAAAATAGTATTCGGCCAACTCTGTTGATGCTAGATGAAAGTACTATCACAAAGCGTTTGCTTGGAGAGGACAACACTGACTATCAAAAATCTCTAGCTCAATATCTACAGGTAGAAGGAGAAGATTTAGTTTTATTAGAAGGACCAAGTAATTTAGATGAGGGTAATCTATTTGAACTATCCATAGTACAAGTTGCGGAAATTCTTAATGCTGCCGTAATTTTGGTTACTCGTCCAAATTCTGGTTCTTATATAGACTCTTTACTCTCAGCTAAACAACGTTTGGGTAGTTCCCTTTTGGGTGTGGTCATTAATGATGTATCACTAGCAGCACAAGAAACAGTAACTACTTTAGTGAGACCTTTTCTAGAGTCTAGGAAAATTCCTGTATTAGGAATATTGCCGAGAAGCAGTCTCTTGCGCAGTGTCACAGTGGCAGAATTAGTTAAACAATTAAACGCCCAGGTACTTTGTCGCCCTGACCGTCTGGATTTAATGGTCGAAAGCTTGACAATTGGTGCAATGAATGTTAGTGCAGCTATTAAATATTTCCGTAAAACTACAAATATGGCAGTAGTTACCGGAGGCGATCGCACAGACATTCAACTAGCAGCTTTAGAAACTTCTACCCATTGTCTAATTTTAACTGGGCAACTGCCTCCGGATGAGTTAGTACTGCGTCGTGCTGAGTATGTGGAAGTACCTGTTTTGTCAGTGGACTGTGATACTCTATCTACTGTAGAAATTATAGATAGAACTTTTGGTACTGTACGTTTACACGAACCTATGAAAGTAGAATGTGTGAATAGACTAATGGCACAAGACTTCAACTTTGAGCATTTGCTCAGTCATTTTCAGCTAGAGATTTAGTCAAAAAATTATCTTTTCTTTTACGGGTTTAATACTCCACCGTCTACACGGTGCTTGAAATTGTTTGGGGTTATGGGGAAAGGCAAGGGAGTGAACCCACCCCTAACCCCTCCCAGGAGGCAGGGTCAATTTATTGTCACTAGAAAAAAAAGGAAGAGGGGGTGGGGAGTGTGGGAAGTGTGGGGAGTGTGGGAAGCACAGAATCTCAAAAAAAATAGGGTTGTAAATATTCTCTGACGACAAAAAATTAGACCTGCTCCCAGGAGTGGAAGTAAAAACAAGAATAATTAATGCTAACCAGCGTGGTAATTAGGGTTTGCTTATGGAAGTCTTTTGCTATGAGGTAGGAGTGAACCCACCCCTGGCCCCTCCCCCTCCCAGGAGGGGAAGTCAGGATTAAAGAGTCAGGATTCAGGAGGAATGGGGGATTTAGAGGAGATAGTCGGATATTTTATCCCTTGATTTTTCTGCAATTATTCTGCCTTTTATCCTAACTTTTTGGTCGCTCAAGCTTAAAAAGTTGCACTTTTTTATAGCGAAAAAAAGCTAAAACCTTTACCTGTCAATGCTTTTATATTTGATATGTAAGCCCTAATTATCAAAAAGATAATTTAGCTTGTGTTAATTACTTAATAATTGAAGTGCTACCTAAGTATAATCTTACTTTTGGTAATTGTTATATCAAATCCGTTGAATTAGACATAAAAAAATTATTCAATCGTCATAACTACGCTCATCAAAGTGATTCTCTCTCCTCCTGACTCAGTCCTCCCTCTCCTGGGAGGAGCGCGCGGGTGGGTTGACTCCTCAAGACTTAACCAATCTATAACTGTTTAACCGGATTTGATATTATTAGACCTTCAGCATAGGTACCTTTTGCCTTTTTCAATGCTCCTGACTCCAAATACCGTGGAAACCCATTGGTATAACTTCTGGTAAGGCTAACCGACAAACAGGTTCAGCATCTAAGTTAGAAGCATCAAATATCCAGACCTCACTACAGTTGCGCTCTCCGTCAAAAATAACAGTTAATACCCATCCTTTCTGAGCATCTTCAGCATCAGGGACATAGATAGGTTCCATTGGGTAGCAGTTTGGCCTTAAATCGGTGGTAGTAAGGGTATTTTTGTGATGGTCGAAACAGGCGATCGCCCCAAACATTTCTTGACTAATATCTATTCCCGGTTGATGAACTGACAAATAAGTAAAGCGAGATGGTTTTCCGACCTTAGCAGGAGCAACCGTAGGAAACTCACAGGGAATGTCTAATAATTTATAACTATCTATGATACGACCAGATTTAGGGTCTAGGCGTATCTGCCAAAATATCCCATTAGCAGGAGTATGAGTTTGGCCAGTAGGTACGTCTTGAAGGTACTTATTTGTTTGGTCAAAATCTGTATAGCGGATTAAGTAGACTAATATTGTGCCATCCGAGTCTACATAGCTATTGCCAAAGTGCCACTGAAACCAGGGTTCCGTTTCTTGACGACTGATGAGTTGTAGAGATGAGCAATCAACCAGTAAAATCTGTGTTCCTAGCTCTGGTTGCCAGGTTAAAGCATCACTAAAGCTTTTTATCTTTGTAAAAGCTGGCAGTAGTTGTAAACGTACTGGTGAAATAAAAAATATTAGATATGGACCTGCTAACACAAAATCGTGAATTAGAGGGACACCAGATATGGGAATCAGACCTTTTTGCTGAATTTTTCCAGTACTATTACTGCGGTATATATTGAGCGAGCTATTTAGTCCAGGAGTTACTCCGAAGTTATATATGTCACCTGTGACACTATCTATTTTAGGATGTGCTGAATAGCTTTGATGATTTTCTAAGCCTCCTAAATCTTCTAGTCCCAAAGTTGCCAAAGTTTCCAAATTGAGAGAGTGGGGATGTCCACCTTCCCATAGTGCTAAAAGTCGGTCTGGCAAAGCCAAAACAGAGGTATTAGCAGCATTTTTTATTGGCTGAGTGAGCTTATACCACAGATTTCCTGGAGGGTTCATTCCATAACCACCAAAAATAAATCTTTCTTTTTTTGTCTCAAGCTGATACCCTGCTGTTTGCACATAACGATAAGTAGCCCAAGGTTCTTGACCTTCTAGAAAAGAAGAATTAAAATGCACTGCTAGAATTGCACCATCTCCATCAAACCAGTGTCCTACTTTTTGTTGATTCCGGGATAATCTAGCAGGACCATTTCTATATAAACAACCTCTTAATCCAGAGGGTACAGCACCAGAAATAATTGGTAAAGTAGTAGGTGGGAATTCTTGAGCTGGTTGAGCAAAAGCTTTTGCCCATCCTGGAGTTTTGAGCGATTGATTTTTAACGATCAATTGTTATTTTTCCTACAGCAGGTATAGATGTACAAAAATATATTTAATTGTTATAATCCTTTAGGCAATTTTATTACAGTAGATAAAATCTTTGAGTCAATCAATTGATATTCCCAAGGTAGATGATTTTTTACAGGAACTTTTAGCAATCCAACAAACAGGTTCTAAAAGAATTGCTATGTTGGGTTCTCGCCATGTTCCTATTACTCATCAACAATTAATTGAGTTGTTAAGTTATGCCTTGGTTTTAGGATCTAATCATGTTATTACATCAGGTGCAACAGGTACTAATTTAGCAGTAGTTCGGGGGGCAATGAGAGCCGATCCTAATCTAGTTACTGTTATTTTACCTCAAAGTATGAAACGGCAACCGAGAGAATCTCGCCAAGAACTGGATAAGGTTATTCATTTAGTGGAAAATCCTAAAAATGATCAATTATCTTTAGGAGAAGCAAGCTCTATATGTAATCAGGAAATTATTTCTCGATGTCAACAGCTTATTTGTTTTGCGTTTCACGAAAGTAATACTTTGTTGAAGACTTGTCAAGATGCAGAAGAACAACGTAAAGTAGTAACTCTGTTCTATCTAGATTAATATAGCAAAAAAAATGAGTTTGTTGGAGTTACCAGCGTCATCAATATTATTAGATTCCATAGTAATAGGAGCAGTGCTAGTCTACGCACCTTTTTTGGTGGTAGCCTACGGTCGTGTTAAAGTAGGCTATGACCTGGGTGCGCCTAGAGCTATGTTTGAACAATTGCCTGATTATGCTAAGAGGGCAACCTGGGCACATCAAAATTCTTTTGAAACTTTTATTGTGTTTACAGCAGCTTCTTTGATGGCATATCTAACACAACAGGATTCTATTTTGGCAATGGGAGCGGCAATTGCTTTTGTGGTTGGGCGATTTTTTTATTCAATATTTTATATTTTGAATGTGCCTATTGGGCGATCGCTAATGTTTGTTGTTAGTTCTTCTGGTACTACTATTTTATTTATTCTCAGTTTGATTAGTATTAATAATTTTTAATCTATGATTCTGGTTTAATTTAGAATAGTTTCTGTTTCTCAATTAAAATTTAAAGGTAATACTATTTGTTGGTATTAGGAATTTTTTTCCTAATATCAAGACCTGAAATAAAAACGATATAAAGAGTTTTTTTCAATCAAAAGTCTCAAATTAATTCATGGTATAGCAGAACAAAAAGTTTTAATTTTAAAATTTTGAACTGTCCTAAGATTTCCTTCGACTGTTATATTAATGTAGTCAATTTTTTAATACTTAAAGTTAAACAACAGTAATATATATATTCAATAATTATGGCATCTACATCATCTTTTGATATAGTCAGCGATTTTGATAGACAAGAATTAGTTAATTCTATAGACCAAGCAGAGCGAGAAATAAAAGCTCGTTATGATTTGAAAGATTCTAATACGACATTAGAATTGGCAGAAGATACAATTACGATTAATACCAGTAGTCAATTTGCTTTAGATGCAGTTCATACTGTTTTACAAACTAAAGCAGCGAAACGTAATTTATCGTTAAAGATATTTGATTTTGGTAAGGTGGAATCTGCTAGTGGCGGTAGAGTTAGGCAAGAAGTTAAACTGCAAAAAGGTCTTACTCAAGAAATTTCTAAAAAAATCACTAAGTTGATTAAAGATGAATTTAAGAAAGTACAAGCATCTATTCAAGGTGATTCTGTCAGAATTTCTGCTAAGTCTAAAGATGATTTACAAGCAGTAATGCAAAGGTTAAAAGAAGAAGATTTACCTGTGCCATTACAATTTACAAATTATCGTTAATTAGATAGCAGAAGGAAGAAGGAAGAAGGAAGAAGGAAGAAGAAAAAGTATTACGCTGTCTGAGTTTTAAGCTTTTGACCTGTCCTGGCCTTTGCTTCGACAATTGCTATGGAATATCTCGAACAATATCCTGGTGTTGGATATTTTCGGGATAATTTTTATTGTTTTGAATTTCAAAAGATGAAATAGTCTGGAAGATGATTAAAATGCTTAAAATTGCTTGGGGTTTGAATCGATAATTAATTTTCCCTTCTGCTTTCTGTCTTCTGTCTTTTGTCTTTTGTCTTCTTCAAAATTTGATTTATTATGTAATTTTTATTTTCTCTATTCCATACTGCTACAACTTTTCAGGCATATTTTTATCTCGTGAGGCAAAAAATTTTTGCATAAATTTCCGGAGTAACGGTGAAACAATATCAGGTAATGAATTTTCTCAGGAAATTTAATCATGTTGAACAAAACTGTTAAACAACTATCAATAGCTACAGCAACAGTAGGATTAGCAACTTTAGGCGTGACTTTCGGTAATACCCAAACTGCTAATGCTGCTGCTATCAGGTCAGGATTTAACTCAAATACCCTGCCACGCAATGATGATGGTTCGACAAGTCTAGTTTCAATGGGCTTTGATATTAATTTCGGCAGCTTCATCTCCGACCAACTATACATCAACAACAACGGAAACGTTACATTTGACCAGAATTTATTTACTTTTACACCATTCAATCTGACTAACACAACTCGGCAAATCATTGCACCATTTTTCGCTGATGTAGATACTCGTGGCCCCGGCGATCCTGTTACCTATGGCACAGATATTGTAGATGGTCGTGATGCTTTCGGTGTTAACTGGATTAATGTCGCTCATTACTTTCAAAGTGTTCCACTCAATAGCTTTCAGTTAGTATTAATCGATCGCTCTGATACTGGAGTTGGTAACTTTGACTTTGAGTTTAACTACAACGAGATTTTGTGGGAAAGTGGTGAGGCCAGTGGTGGTAACTCACAAGGTTTAGGCGGCGAGTCTGCTCGTGTAGGTTTTTCCAATGGTACTGGCGACCCAGGGACATTTTTTGAGTTACCTGGATCTGGAGTTAATGGAGCTTTCATTGATGGAGGGAGTAGTGCATTAGTTAGTAACAGCCTCAATAGTAATGTTTTAGGAAGGTATAAGTTTTCGGTAAGAGATGGGAAGGTCGTAACTTCAGTTCCTGAACCTGCTTCTATACTTGTTTTATTAGCCCTAAGTGCTTTAGGCACAACTTTCCTGAAGCGTAAGCAGAATGAAAAAGTGTAGGTTCACAGGTCTAATTTCTAGCAAACCTACGTCAATTTTAAAACCTAAATTCATTATATCCTTCAGATATTTGTTTGTGAGGAGATGCGCCCAAAAATAATATAAAAGTATTAGGGTGTATCTCGCAATTTAGACAATTTGGGAACGGGCAAGATGCCCATTCCACAAAACTACTAACCTACATTCCGCATTTATGCAAGGCCCACATTATTTTTCCTTCTTCTTATTACCCGCGTGTCGTTATTTAACCAGCCGTTAAAACGGGCGCTGCGTAATTCCTCCCGACGCTTTTTAGGTTTTTATTTAGGTTTTTATTTGAACAATAAGTCAACTCAAGATAGGGACAACTGCAAAGTAGTTACTCCTCTATGGAAATGATTTTGATTTGATTTATTGTGTAATTTTTATTTTCTCTATTCCATACTGCTAGAACTTTTCAGGCATTTATTGACCTCGTGAGGCAAAAAAAATTTGCATAAATTTCCGGAGTAACGCTGAAACAATATCAGGTAATGAATTTTCTCAGGAGATTTAATCATGTTGAACAAAACTGTTGCTGCTGTAAAAAGTGTAAAACTCACCAGAACTATTGTTTCTAGTGCCCTTGCTTTTGGTACTATCATAACTTTTGGCAATGTTCCTGCACAGGCTTTTCAAATTTTCTTTGGAGAAGACTTGAATAATAGTAATTCTGTACCTTTGGCTTCTTTTCCCAATGCCTCTGATGCTGAATCCAATTTTCTATCTAATTTAGTTGAGGTAGGAACTGAAGATTTTGAAGGATTTGCTACAGGAGCAAGTGGACTATTAGATTTAACTTTCCCTGATTCTGATATTACAGCTACTCTTTCTGGTGGGGGGGGACGAATACGGTCTGTTCCTGTTGGTAGCACGAATGGAGTTGGTCGATACGGTACTTCTGGTACTAACTTCTGGGAATTATCAACAGGTGGATCTAATAACTTTCAAGTAGACTTTGACACAGCAGTTGGGGCTTTTGGTTTCTATGGTATTGATATTGGTGATTTTGCTGGTCAGCTCGCGGTAGAGCTATCAAACGGAACAATAGAGACCTTTACAGTTCCTAATACAGTCGGAAGCTTTGGTAGTACAGATGGTTCAGTCCTCTTTTTTGGTATAGTTGCTGAGGATCATTCTGAAAAATTTATGTCTGTTGACTTTTTGACAACTACTGGACAGGGAGATGTTTTTGCATTTGATGATTTTACAGTTGGGGATATCGAAAAAACACCAGAGCCGGCTTCAGTTTTAGGTTTATTAGCCCTAAGTGCTTTAGGCACAACTTTCCTGAAACGTAAGCATAAAGAAAAAGTGTAGGTTCACAGGTCTAATTTCTGGCAAACCTACGTCAATTTTAAAACCTAAATTCATTATATCCTTCAGATATTTGTTTGTGAGGAGATGCACCCAAAAATAATATAAAAATATTAGGGTGTATCTCGCTACGGGCAAGTTAGAAGTCAAAAGTCAAAAGTCAAAAGTCATCTCTGACTTACTTTCAGCATTTAGTATTGTCCGCGCCCTAATTATGTAGTGCTATATCTCGCAATTTTGTTGTTGAGGCCAAAAAATCCTTGAAAAGCAATTTTCTTTTAGAAACTGTTTTTAAACAATTAATAATGGCCTGGGAGTGACTGAAGAATATGACAGACCATCAAGCTGAACCTGAAATACATAGTCATATTCTTAACCACATTTATGAAAAAATGTCAATAAGTGAACCACCCATTGGAGAAATTGAATGAGAGTATAAGCTTTTGACATTGGTAGTTGGGTCGGAGTCATATTCTTATCTAGTTATCTTTTTGATTTTCTAATGACTTGAACTGTTAAGTTTTTTTCAATTTAGATAGAACTTAATAAACATTGCTAGAGCTTATTAATACTCAAAGTAAAAGAAATTAACATCGATCCCCGTAGATGTTAAATTATTGTTAACTGAAAATTAAATAGATAAAAATTACAGACAAATTTATATGACTGCAACAACGCCAAAACCAACAACAGTTCCAGATTTTTGCGAAGGTATCCAATATTTTGGAGAAGCTTGGCCTGATTTTGAGACCCACGCTAATACTCCAGCAATAGCAGAAGGAAGTAAAGCGATCGCCTCACCAAGGGACCCTGCTGGGGTATATCAAACTCTCCTCTATGCTGATGCTCTCCGTTACCTAATGCTACAAGTCACAGGCAGTAAAGCATCAGGACACCCTGGTGGTTTTGCCAGTCAAGCTGAAGCTTATGCAGCACTGGTAATGTTAGGCTACAAAAATATTATGACAGAAGTCGGGCATCATGCCCCCGGTTTTTATAGCGCTGCATTTTTAGACCGCTCCCTGGAAGACATGGAAATTTCCACAGTACAGCAAATGCGCGATCGCTTCCGGGAAATGCACGGACTTCTCGGGCACCTATCTGGCTGCATCCCAGGACTTTTAAACCCTGCCGGACCACTGGGTCAAGGGCAACACTTCGCCATGGCAGCAGCATTATTACACCGTGACACTCTATTTCCATTTACCATGGGAGATGGTGGTATGGGCGAACCATACCCAGTCAGCGCCATGGCACATTTCAATACTGCTTATCCTGAAGTTACCAACTTTTTACCAGTATTAGTGTGGAATGGTTACAGTCAAGAACACCACAGTATGGTATCTACCAAAACCAATGAAGAAATGATTGCCTATTGGAAAGGCAACGGTTTCGCAGAAGTAGTACTGGTAGATGCTAAAGACTTCGACGACAAAAACCAAGCAGGAGATTATATAGATAGCAGTGCTTTCTCTTTTGAAAAGCGTCTAGAATTCACAAAAGCTGTATTAGAAAATGTGGATAAAGCTGCAAAATCTGCTCTCGGTGGCAAACTCACCATTTTTATTATCAAACAACTTAAAGGTACAGGGGTTCATGCTAGAGGTTCAAAATCTCACAACCTGTATCCTAAAGATACTCTCGACAGTCCCCACATGATCGACGCTCTCAAAGAACGTGCTTTACCAGTAGCAGGTTGGGAATTAGTCCGGAAAAATTGCGAACGTGCTGGTGGGGGGCCTGCATCTAAAACTGTTGTCACTGAATTTGAATACCCGCTAGCAGAATTAGGTCAACTACCTCTAGAAGAATTTGCCGTTGGTGGAGATCCGAAAGTTGCCACAACTGCAATGGGAGCATTAATAGCTCATGTCGGTCAAAAAGACCCTCATTTCTTGCTGACAAATGCGGATGGTAACGCTGCATCGGGAATTAACAATGTTAACCAGGCATTGAAAATTATTCACCCCACCCCCGACGACATTTATTTCCAAGGTCCGAAAGGTCAGGTTTACGAACCTTTGAGCGAAGATGCTTGTGCGGGAATGGCTGCGGGTTTGGCATTGATGGGAGCGAGGACAGTTTGGTGTTCCTATGAATCTTTTGCTATTAACGGCGTACCTATTTGGCAGACTGTCACCCAAGCAATGGCTGAATTGCGTCACCTGACTCCTTCAACAATTACATTATTTACTGCGGGAGCATTAGAGCAGGGGCGCAACGGTTGGACGCACCAACGCCCAGAAATTGAGGCTTATTTTGCAGCGATGATGCGCAATGGGAATGTGTTTGCCCTGTTCCCACCCGATGCTAACAGTATTCAAGCTTGCTATGAGTGGGCGCTGACAACCAAGAATAAGGGTATAACAATCACTGCAAGTAAATCTCCGCTACCAATTCGGACTACTTTTGAACAGACAAGACAAGGGTTGCGGGATGGTGCTGTTGTTCTCCAAGAAGTTGCAGGAGACCAGACAGTTGTGTTTGCGGTAGTGGGAGATATGCCATTAATTCCAGTATTTGAAGCTGCTGCTTATTTGGAAACTGAAGGTATTGGGGTGCGCATAGTCTCGGTGATTAATCCCCGCCGTTTGTATCGTTCCCAGGATACAGGTTGGGATACTTGCTCTGAAGCTGATGGCGGATTTTTAGATGATGCTGGTTTTGAAAAGTTATTTGGTGGTGATGCCTTAATTGGCGTGACTGGCGGTGCGAGTTTAATGTTGGAACCGATAATGTTACGGAGTCAGGTTAAGCGGGATACCTTTGCTTGGCGTCGGGGTGAGACTGCTTCTAGTGCTGGTCAGGTGATGGCTTTTAATGGTATCACGGCTGAGACATTGAAGGGACGAGCGATCGGATTGTTGAATTGAGATGATGAGTTAATCTAAGTCGTAGTGGACCGACACAGCTAAAATGTTGCAATAGTAGGGGCGGGTTCCGCGTTAAGTTAATAATATCACCCACGACTGAGTAAACCCGCCCCCACCCCAATAATCTAATACATAAAATTAGATGTGTCAGTCCAGTAGGGGCGGGTTCCGCGTTAAGTTAATAATATCACCCACGACTGAGTAAACCCGCCCCCACCCCAATAATCTAACTACTAAAAGTCTTATATTATTCCAACGGAGATGCTGCGTAAACGGCAATTTATTCCCCTCCTGGGAGGGGTTAGGGGTGGGTTGCCTGTTGCCTGTTGCCTGTTGCCTGTTGCCTGTTGCCTGCGCACAGCACTATGATGTTGTTTATTCAACTTGCTCAGGAAGCGAACATTCAACTGTCACCTTGAGATTACTTTTAGCAGTACCTTTGGTTACATAGGGAATACCAGCTTCTCCACCCAATTCAATGCCGAATTCTAGGGTGACTTTCTCTACATTAGGTATTCTCTTTTTCTTAAAAGCATTTAAGCCAATAATAGTATAACCCCGGATCGTACTTTCAATTGTTTGGGCGTGTTTTATTAGTTGCTGTTTTAGCTTTTCAGTAGCACTCATACCCTTGTCTTGAAGACCTTGTTCTTCGTTCTCGTCTTCTGCTACATTTTCTGGACTGTCTACCGTCGGAATGCCCAAATCTTCTGTAGCTTCAACGTAAATAGTTGTACCGTCATCTAGTTTAATTGGGGTTAATTCTATCATAGCATAGTATAATTTGGGCTAAAATATTTATCGAAAATAATTCTAACACTGTTGTATGCCTCCTGAGTACCTACTGGCGTGGCACAGCTAAAAATTTAGGTTGGGTAGAACGAAGTGTTATATCAAATCCGCTCGGGTTCGGTATAAAAAAAAATTCATCTTCATCCAAGAGCAAATGTTTCGCGCATTCTCTTCCCTTCTGACTCCTGACTTCCCCTCCTGGGAGGGGGAGGGGCGAGGGGTGGGTTGACTCGGTCCTCCTAGATTAACTATCTAATTACACCGATGCTACCGGATTTGATATCATTGGGAGCTTATCCGTTAGGATAAACCCAACACACACCTCATTGTTTTGTTGCTTAAAATAAATTTGTTGTTTAAAATAAAGTTGTTGGGTTTTGTTCCTCAACCCAACCTACAATTTATCAAAAAGCTGATTATGAGTCGAGATGCTTTAGTCATTGGAATTAATACCTACAGCTATGAACGTCTCAATAATTTAACTGCTCCTGGGCAAGATGCAGAAGCTGTAGCTAAATTACTGGAAAATTATGGGGACTTTAAGGTAACGCGACTTCCTGCGGTTAAGGATAAACAGAATAATACCGTTCGTGTTGGTCAAAAAACCAAAGTCACTCTCAACCATTTAGAAAATACGATAATACAATTATTCACGCCTGATGGAAAACCCCCAGATACAGCTCTCCTCTATTTTTCTGGCCACGGTTTACGAAAAAGCAAGGGACGGATACAAGAAGGGTTTTTGGCCAGCAGTGATGTCAACCCAGACGTAGGTAACTGGGGTTTATCTTTACAATGGTTGCGACGACTCCTGCAAGAAAGTGAAGTACGGCAGCAGATTATTATTTTAGATTGCTGTCATGCTGGAGAAATCCTAAATGTTGCAGATGCAAACCCTGGAAATATAGGTAAAGCGAGAGATAGGTGTTTTATTGCTGCTTCTCGTGCTTTTGAAGTGGCTTTTGAGGAAATTGATGGTAATCATAGTGTTCTCACCGCAGCACTTATCAAAGGATTGGAACCTCAACAAAACCGATGGGTGACAAATTACACTTTAGTTGATTTACTTAATCAAGAACAGAATGCTTTTCCTCAACGTCCGACTTTTAGTAATTCTGGGGAACCTATTAATCTTACCCGGAGGTTTACGGCAGTAACTAATATCCCTACTCCATCAGGACAAGGTATTTGTCCTTACAAAGGTTTAGCTTATTTTGATTGTACAGAAGAGGATGCCAGATATTTCTATGGACGTACTGCTCTAACAGATGAATTATTAGAAAAGGTGCGTGTTGGTAATTTTCTGGCTGTCTTGGGTGCTTCGGGGAGTGGTAAATCTAGTGTTGTCAGGGCAGGATTGTTATATCAATTACAGTTGGGAAGGCGTTTGTCTGGTAGTGAAAGTTGGCAGATTAAAATTTTTCATCCTGGCGAACATCCCCTAAATTCTTTGGCACTTGCTTTTTTAGATTCTGAGTTATCCGATATCGAACGCGCTACCCAATTAGCTCAAGCTCAGGAATTGATCAAAAAAGGTTCTGAAGGTTTGAGGCAAATAATTTCTGTCGCAGATACACCGAAACTGGTGCTGGTAGTAGATCAGTTTGAAGAAGCTTTTACCTTATGTCAGGATACCTCAGAACGTCAGCAGTTTTTTGCTTGTTTGTTTGATGCTTTACCGAAAACCGATAAACTCTGTTTAGTGTTGACAATGCGGGCAGATTTTTTTAGTAAATGTATTGAACAGGAATATAGCGGACTGGCACAACTTATGCAGCAACATGGTGTTGTTGTGATGGGAATGTCGGAAGAAGAGTTAAGAAAAGCTATTGTCGAACCAGCAAAACAGGTAGATTTGGAAATTGAGTCAGCACTGGTGGAACAAATACTGGCAGATGTAGCGGATGCTCCAGGGTATCTGCCATTGTTACAATATACACTGACACGACTGTGGGAGGAAAGAACTGATAATTGTTTGCGACTCAACACTTATGTGCAATTGGGTGGTGTGATGGGTACATTGCGTCAACGTGCTGATCAGGTGTATAAGGGATTTTCTGAAGAGGAAAAAGCAGCAGCGCGATATATTTTTCTAGAACTAACCCAGTTGGGGGAGGGTACAGAGGATACCCGCAGAAGAGTATTGCAGACGAATTTAGTTAATCAGCGTTATGGAGAAAAACTGATTGAGACTGTAGTTCAGAAGTTGGCTGATGAAAAGTTGGTTGTTACCACTGAAATAGTAGCTAAAGGAGGAGGAGCAGAGAGAGTTGCAGTGGTGGATGTGGCACATGAAGCTTTGATTCGTCACTGGAGTCTATTGCGGAGTTGGGTGAGTGAAAACCGCGATGTAATTAGAATCAAGCGTAAGATTGAGATGGCGGCTGAAGAGTGGAAAAGTCAAGGGAAATTGAGGGATTATTTGTTAGTGGGGTTAAAGTTGACAGAAGCAGAGAATTTTTTGGGGAATTATTTTGATTTAGGTTTGCTGTCTGTGTTGGGGAAGGAATTTATTGAGCGCAGTATTCAGCAACGCAAGATAAATAAATGGTTTAGGGTTGGGGAATTTGCTGCTTTTATCAGTGTGGTTGTGCTAGGAGCAGGTTTATCGATTTATTTGGGGATGCAATTGAGTGTACAATTACAAAAACAGCCACTTTTCCAGATACAAAACCAGACACTTTTCCAGAATTTCGGAAGTCCTTCAGCAATCGCCTTTAGTCCAGATGGTCAACTAATTCTCACTGGAAGTAGGGACACAATACGCTTGTGGAATAGAGAGGGTAAACTGCTCCATACCGTAGCAGGTCATACAGGTGATGTCACAGCGATCGCCTTTAGTCCAGATGGCAAACTCATTCTCAGTGCAAGTAGGGACAGGACTTTGCGCTTGTGGGATACAGATTCGGGTCAACTTCTCCATACCATGAAAGGTCATAAAGATGATGTCACAGCGATCGCCTTTAGTCCAGATGGTCAACAGATTCTCAGTGCAAGTAGAGATAGGACTTTGCGCTTGTGGGATACAGATTCGGGTCAACTTCTCCGTATAACAAGTGAGTGATATTGGTCTTGGAGATGCCCCACTTAAGTCATTAGTTCTGAAGTTTTGTGCTTTTTCATCTGCATTGACTTAATCAAAGAATAACGATACAATACCTTAAAAAGCATACTATTTAGACAGGCTGCACTTACGCATACATGAAATCCATCAGAACCAAGCTCAAACTGAATAACAAACAGAAAACCCTGATGGCTCAACACGCTGGTTATAGCAGATGGTGTTATAACTGGGGTTTAAGTTTATGGAATCAGGCATATAAAGATGGTTATAAACCAAATATTCGTAAGCTTAGAGAAACTTTTACCAACCACACAAAACCTCTTTATCCCTGGATGAAAAACTTGTCATCTAAAGTCTATCAATATGCTTTTATCAACTTGGGTGAAGCATTTGAGAACTTCTTTCAAGGGTTAAGTAAATATCCAAGATTTAAGAAAAAAGGTAGGTCTGATTCTTTCACAATTGATAATTCTGGAAGACCCATAGAATTAAATGGGTGGAATCACAAATTACCTTTTATTGGTATTGTCAAAACTTATGAACCTATTGAGGCAACAACTCAAAAAATAACCATTAGTAGACAAGCAGGCGATTGGTACTTAAGTTGTAGCTACGAATTTACTCCCACTCCAATACCTAAAAAAACTGAAGTTGTGGGTGTAGATTTAGGAGTAAAAACTTTAGCAACTTTAAGCACAGGAGAAGTATTTGAAGGAGCTAAATCTTACAAGAAATTTGAAGGCAAGCTATCTAGACTACAATACCTGAACCGCAATAAAAAAATTGGTTCAGCTAATTGGAGAAAAGCACAACTGAAGATAGCAGCATTGCATAGAAGAGTAGCAAACATCCGTAAAGACACACTTCATAAATTGACAACATACTTAGCCAAAAACCACGGCACTGTTGTCATAGAAGATTTGAATGTTCGCGGAATGTTAGCCAACCATAAACTAGCTAAATTAATAGCAGACCAAGGATTTTATGAATTTCGGAGACAGCTTGGGTACAAGTGCCAATGGTACGGTTCAAAGCTAGTAGTAGTAGATAGATTTTTTCCATCATCAAAGACTTGCTCTAACTGCGGTCATGTCCAGGATATGCCCTTAAATCAGAGGACTTATGATTGCCCAGAGTGTGGCTTTTCAATAGATCGAGATTTAAACGCCAGTATAAATTTGAGAAATGCGGTCGGCTCGACCGTGAATGCCTGTGGATGAGTAACCGCCGACGGACTCAGTAGAAGCAGGAAGTAAACATCAGATTATTACATTATGTGACTGTTTGTATCAGTTTTATAGAGCAGTGGGGACAAGACTTTGCATTTGTGGCGGGGTTTATATGGGTAAAATTTGTTAAAAGATGTAATCAACTACAATTTCATCCTGACCTCGTTAAACCTGAAAATAAAGATGCAGCAGAAGCTTGTCTCAAGTATGCAGGTTGGGACGATCAAACCAAAGCAGAATTTCGGGATAGATAACGTTTGTCTAGAGAATAAGGAAAATACCAAGATTGCTGTTATAGCATTTCCCATTAAAATGAGATACATTTACGATCCCCCTAAATCCCCCTTGAAAAGCTATCCTTTATAAGGAACTCCTGAAACCTTTGTAGGAGGGTGGGAAGAGGGGGAAGAGGGGGAAGAGGGGGAAGTAAGAATTTTCTTTAAAGTCCTCAAAAAATTGTCTCATTCAATACAATTTTCTCCGGAAAAAGCCGTTTCCAGACATACACAGAACTTGTATCTTTTGTCAAGTTTTATGTTAAGAAAGATGTTTATAAAGCATAGCTTGAAAAGGGGGACTTTGAAGGCTCCCCCCTTTTTTAAGCGGTTCCCCCCTTATGAAGGGGGGTTAGGGGGGATCTGGGGGCAGGGGGGGATATATTAGACAGAATCAGGATCGACCCCTAACTCTTTTAGTTTAGCAGCCAGACGTTCCGCTCGTTGCTGTTGTTGTTCAGCACGTTGACTTTCCTGTTCAGCACGTTGACGTTCTTGTTCAGCTACTTCTCCTGGCAATAATACTAAATTTTCTTGCTCGTCATAAAATCGTAACCACACTGCCGACTCTTGCAGAATAGTTCCTTCCCAAGTACCCAACCATAACTCTAAGTCCTCGCACCACAACCATCCCCGATCGTTCCGCTGTAGCTCCTGATACTTCTTATTTTGCAGACGCCATCCCTTTAATGACTTCTGATCAAATGGATTAAAAATAAAATAATTTGGAGTACGGAATGTTCGCTCGTAAATATCCTTTTTTTTGCCAATGTCTACACTAGCAGTTGAAGGAGATGTGAGTTCAACTATCACATCTGGATAACGACCTTCTTCTTCCCAAACTACCCATCCTTGACGATCTGTCTTGCCATCAACATCCAAAACTACAAAGAAATCAGGACCTTTGTAATCGCGATTTCTCGCTTGAGTGCTACTATAATAAATAAACATATTGCCACCAGCAAAAAAGTCGTTGCGGTCTGACCAATGTTGATACAAGGAATCTATCAGAAGATTCATGGCAATACGGTGACGTTTGCTTTCCAAGAGTTCTCCATCATCAAAGATTAAGTCTGTAGGTGGCATGGGTGGTTCCCAGTCGGGAGTTACTTCGGTGAGTAACTCGGTTTTGGGAGATGTTTCTGTAGTCATTGTTCGCCCCCTCCGATCATGTTTTCATTTTTTTAGAGTAGCATGGATTAAATATATCAGGACTGACGCAACGCACCCTAATGGACTGACACACCTTAAATGGTGCATTAGGAAAAAATTCTCAAGCCTTGCTATAATAAGAATTATACGAAAAAAGCACTCTGCACAGTTTTAGCTGTGTCAGTCTACTACTAAACTCTGATAGTTCAAGAGGCATATTACAGCAGATAATTACAATATGGAACAACTCACTGTCGATCAATTTGGTCGTATCGAAATCCCTGAAAAAATACGCCAACAATTAGGAATTAACAATCAAACTAAGTTATCCTTAAAAGTTGAGAATGATCAACTTATTCTTCAACCCTTAGAACCAGAATTAGAAACCTACTATGAAGATGGAATATTAGTGTTTAAAGCTGAACCAATATCTAATCCAGAAACAATCATTGATGCACTAAGAACAGAAAGAATTAATGAATTAACATCGTGGTAAAAGCTTTATTTGATACAAGTGTTTTAGTCGCTGCATTATGGAATAATCATCCTAAACATTCAGCTTGTCTTTCACGATTAAAAAAAGTTAAATCTGGAAATATTCAAGGAATAATTTGCACTCATACTTTGGCAGAACTCTATTCCGTTTTAACTCGCCTTCCGATAAAACCTGCTGTTTCCCCAAAACTTGCACAACAATTAATCAGAGAAAATTTAGCAGAATTTGAAGTGATTTCTCTCTCTACTGAAGATTATCAAACTGTTATTAATAAAATGGTAAATTTGAATTTAACAGGAGGTGGAATTTACGATGGTTTAATTGCTCAAGTTGTTTTTAAAGTAGAGGTAGATCGGTTACTTACTTTAAATCCTAACCATTTCATACGTCTTGGTGAAGAAGTAGCAAAATTAGTAGAAGTACCGACATAAAATTTACAGCGATCGCATAATATTGTTAACCCCCTATTTTATGCTTTTATTTTTTTAGAGTAGCATGGATTAACATAATCAGGACTTACGCATGAAGTACAAAAAATTAGGATTTGAGATTGCTTTCCGTCCCGGAATGCTCCGCAAACCCTGTGGGTTGCAATGACGAAAATACGTTGCAGGTGCGTAAGTTCTGATAATATTATGTCCAGTTAAATAGGGTTTGCTGAAAAAGTCTTTTAGTAGGGGTAGGAGACAGGAGACAGGAGACAGGAGACAGGAGACAGGAGGAACGGGAAATTGTAGAGGAGGTAGTCGGAAAAATTGTAAGAGTGATTTTTCTGCCATAATCGCCCCAAAACACTAGCTTTTTGAGCTTGAGCGACCGAAAAGCTTGCACTTTTTCAAGGCAAAAAAAGGCAGCAAACCAATATTAGTCAATGCTTTGATATTTAATCAGCAAGCCCTAAATAGTTTAAATCAACGGTAATAGGCGATCGCTCTCTACGCATTTGGGCATCTAAAACTCACTTAGAGATTACTTTTAACTTTTGACTTGCGCGTAGCGCTATACCTATTTTTTGAACAAATAAACATCATCCCGTTCGTAACTAAGCTGAAATTCTGAATTAACTTTGAGTTTATCTACTAATTTTTCTGAATATTCCTGACTACTTTTCCACCCTGGATGACGTACATTTACCAATACATAATCATACTCAACTAATGCTTCATTTGTTGGTAATTCATCTTCTTCAACAATTAACTTAATAAACTTACGATGAGTTAAATGAGGCGTAATTTCAGAAGTAGTAAAAACACCACCTTTTGTATCGACTAAAGCAATAGCTTCTTGTGCTGCTTGCCAAGTATCTAGATAATCTAAATAAATAGACCAAAAATACCCATATTTAGCCAAAGCTAAAAATCCGATGCAAGACCAAATAATAATAAATTTTGGTAAGCGATCGCCAACTATTGTAGATATATTTTCAGCTTTATCTGTTTGAGGTTTGCGTAAATTCCACAACCAATACCATAAACCACATTTTCCATCAGCAATAGTATAAATTACAGCCATTAATAAAAAAGGTAATATTGGCAAAGAATACTGATGAATTAAATCTCTTTGAGCATCAATTTTAGATAAAATATTCATCGCCAAAACGGGAGAAGCTGCTATTAAAGGAGTTAAATATTTAGGAGCAAGCCACCAAATTATAGGCAGATTTAGTAACAGTAAATATTCTAGAGTTTTCAGTGAAATTAATTTGCCAAACACCAGTTCTGGTCTTAAAAATATATTCAGTAAAATTTCTTGTATAGAGCCACCTAAATATCGATAACGTCCGACTCCTCCTGGTGGTTGACCATCTTTAAAATAAGGTATTAGTACTTGAGTAGCAATAATAAACCAAGCTACACCAGCAAATAAAGCTATTGCTCCGCACAGTCGTTTTTTTTCATAGAAATATAACCAAAAACCCATTCCAGCAATAGGTAAAGATAAAGCATCTTTACAACCTAAAACCCAAATAATAGCTATACAAAACCAAAGATTTTTATCTAATTTTGCTGCTAAAATTGCTCCTAAAATTGCTGGCAATGCCATTACTTCTGGATGAAAATCAAATAAATTGAGATTGAAAACTACTGGGTATAATAAATAAACTATTACCATAGCAAAAGCAAGTTTTTTATTTAAGCCAGAATGACGCGCTAAACTCCAGGTAGGTATTGTTCCTATTGCTAAACAAATGGCTTGTATTAGTAATAACCAATAAACTGAAGGATAAATTTTATAAAGTAATGCGACAGGGTACATTGACCAAGCAGCATGATTACCTAAATGATGTACTTCTAAGAAGGAAGAAATAGGGGGTAAACCTTGACTAATTAAGTAAGTAACTTGGTCATAAATTCCCATTTCAAAAGCCGTAGATTGAAATAATAAATGACGGACGCTGCTACAGATAAATAAAATTATGGCAGCAATTATGGTTATTGTAGAGAGAGGAGCAGATTTTAGTTGTTTGACAATTAGCATTTTAGAAGGAAGAAAGAAGAAGGAAGAAGGAAGAAAATTTTGGCAACTGAGTCTGACAAGGAAGTAAGAAGTAAGAAGGAAGAAGGAAGCAAATTTTGGCAGCTAAGTCTGACTATTGACAGCATTAAGTAATATTTGCTAACTATACTTCTATTTAGAAGTAAAAAGGAAGAAAGAATAAGTAAGCAAATTTTTAGCAACTGAGTCTGACTGTGATAACATTAAGTAATATTTGCTGACTATACTTCTATTTACAGGACTTACGCAAAGACACTACATATACTAGATAAAAACTATAGCACTATGGTACATATAGTGTTTTTACCATAAAAATGCGTAAGTTCTGATGTAGAGATTTTTTGCCATTCAAGTAATGGTGGTCTATTGTAATTATTTTGGTCAAGGACAAAAGCAGTGGGAGCATCTTGCTCCCATGAAACGCCGTTGTTCATCTACATATACCATTACTATGCAGAACTATCGCCATTGATTTAGACTTACTATATTTAGTATTTATTATGCAATTGAAGAATGTTATACTGTTTCTCAAAAAATATCTTTACTTCATACTATTTCTGCGAGGTTTACTGTCTATTCTCACGATCGAAAAGAAGTTTTCAATAATGTCCGACAGACCGCCCATAATCAACTTATTATCTCTCTTAACCTCCATCAAAAAGGGAAATTATTTAACATTTTGATTGCGGGTAATTGACCGATAACTGGTAACTGAAATGACGAAGTAAATGATAGTTTGACAATACTTAAATTTTTCATATTTCTTCCTTCTTCCTTCTTCCTTCTTCCTTCTTTCCTTTGAAATACCAGTACATCATTTTCTTGATAATTTAATTCCCATTCTTGGTTATTTTGGAGATTTTTAGAAAGGATAATACCTGCCTCCTCAGTATCTGGCCAAGGATGACGTAAATTCAGAACTACATAATCAAATTCATCTAAATTATCTGGCTTTGTTTGATTTAATAATTTTACTGTTGAACGATGAGTAAAATGGGGTGCTAATCTATTATCTGTAAGTACCCCTCCTTCAGTTTTGACATAAGTAATTGCATTATTTGTGGCTTGCCAAGTATCCAAACTCTGCCAATATAAAAATAAATCTGCTACATTCCCTAGCAATAAAAACATTAAAACAGACCACAAAATAATCATTTTAGGAGCTTGAAAATTTGGTACTGATAATCTCAGATTAAACTTAGGAATTTCTAACTCTCTTTTCCCAGATAAATTTAATGAAATATCATTTTCTTCAGCTTTTGAAGCTGCTGCTAAACAAGAAATTACTGCTAATAATAAAAAAGCGATCGCTGGCAAGGAATATTGATAATTTAAACTTCTTTGAAATGATACTTCAGACAACACATTTAACACAATTGTGGGAATAGTTGGAATCAGAGGGATAAGATGAGGCAAAATAGTTTTATTTGTCTGAAGTAGAGGAAATATTCCCCAAATTACAGGTAAAAATAATAGACAAATATATTTGATAGTCTCAAAAGATAATATCTTCCCTAAAACTACCCCTGGTTGTAGCAAAATATTAATCATAATTCCCACAACAGAATCTCCCAGATAACTATAACGCCCTACTCCAGCTACTTCTCCACCACTGAAAAAAGGAATAATTCCTTGAGTGACAACCACAAACCAAAAAATACCTAAACAAAGAGCAACTAAACCACAAAACTTCCGCCTTTCAAAAGTTAGTAACCAAACACCCATAAAAACTACAGTTAATGATAAAACTGCCTTGCAACCTAACACCCAAATAATTGCCATACAAAACCAGAAAATACGTTTTAGTCTAGCTGCTAAAATTGCTCCTAAAATAGTAGGCAACGCCATAACTTCCGGATGAAAATCAAATAAATTGATATTAAAAATTACTGGGTAAAGGAGATAGGAAATGGCGATCGCTACTGCTTGTCCTTGATTTAACCCTGCCTGTTTGGCCAGACACCAAGTAGGCCACGCTCCCAAGGCCAAACATATAGCTTGTACCAAAAGTAGCCAGTGTAAATTAGGATAAATCAGATACAATAATCCCAGAGGATAGACTGCCCAAGCAGCATGATTTCCCAGATGGTGATACCCCAAAAAAGAAGAAATGGGAGATTTTCCTTGGCTAATCAAATATACAACTTGGTCATAAATACCCAAGTCAAATCCTGTAGAGTAGAACAAAGCATGGCGTAAGCTACTACAGATAAATAGAACTAATGCTGCTATAATTATTGTCCTACTCACAACAGGTGGTGGAAAAAGCGTCATATTTTATATTTTTAAATCTTATTTTTTGGCTCTTTTTCAACAAGTATTACTATAATTTTTTCACTCATTTTCTGACTACCTTAGTTGAGATTTTTCACGAAGCTACAATACTCAGAAAGCGTTGAAGTACAATTTTCAAACTTCTTAATCCCTTCTGCAATTGATGTCGGAGTTATTTTTTGTTCTAATTTTCTAGGGTTTCTGACAATACGACCTGCTTTGATATTCTCTTTAGAATCACCTATTCCAGGTCTTCCTGTTTTATTCGTTACTTTGTATTCCTCCGAAAATTCTGATTGTGTTCCAAGGACTTTTTTTAAAGCATCAAAAACTAAGTCTGTCTGATTCAGTAGTTGATCGTAGGAAATTATCAAAGTACGTTCTTTGCTATTGATTAACTTTGCATATCTTTCTAAAGTTGATAAGCGATTTAAATAATAAGTTAATACTTTTTCTTCACTCCAGTGTGGCTTGAGATCGAGAATACTAGCTATTGTTCTCTCTGGATCTCTGATGAGAAATATACTATATAAATTTTCCGAAGTTAACAATTTTTCATCTAAAAAAATCTTATTATGTAAAGCTTTATCGAGAATATATTTATGATTCATTCTCAATTTTTTTAAGTCTTGCCACCTGCGAATATTTTGAGTTTTATGATGGACTTTAAATACTAATTTATTCAAATCAAATTCAGAGGCATATTGAATGTGAGTTTCACCATATCCTAAGATTTCTGTATGAGAACTTAATATATTAGCTAGTAATGAAGAACCAGAACGCATATGGCTGAGAATAAAAATGAACTTGTATGGTTCCGTTCTGAACATTGCTCGGTATGGATCTTCAACTTGATTGATTCTCAAGTCATAATACTTATGAATCATGTCATTTTTAATAAGTCGGATAGATTGACGTATTTCCTTAATTAAATCATTCATATTTCACAGTAATAATTTTTTGCTCTATAATAGCTTATTTAGAAAAAGCTGCCAAGCATTAGTAAGTTTTTTTTATATCAGTTTTGATTTTTATATTATATCTAGTATATTAGCTTGATACTATCAGGAAATCTTCAAAGAGGACTCCCGCTATAATCTATGATTTAGTGGCGATACGGGACGTATAAACTGCTCGGGAAAGCCACGCTAGACAGCCACAATACGAATTGAAATCAGCAAATTAATTGAGCGGTAGCGAATCAATCATAGTTATTAATATTTTATTTTCAACCTTTGATTACTTTAACTTACCAGTACAAAACTTTTGTCAACTAAACAGCAAGAAATAGATATTAATCATATTCTTAAAGAAACTCTCTTCTCTGTTTGCGCAGCATTTCGCATTTAAGGCGTTTTTTGCTAAAGTCCCGATAGTAAAAAAAAATTCAGAAACAGGAATATCTAGAGAAAAGTACATGTAATGCTGGATTAATCTGGGTAATTTGTCAGCAAAATTATCATTTCTCTTTTGATATTAAAAATCTGAATAACTAAAATATATTACTCTGGCAACCTTGCTCTTAACACAAAATAACCAATGAATCGTATAGTGGAATTGTGGACAAATTTCTCAAAAAAATATGAAAGCAATTACAATCTTGGGATCTACAGGGTCTATTGGTACTCAAACTTTAGATATTGTTACTCAAAACCCAGATAAGTTTCGAGTTATTGGGTTAGCTGCTGGAAGCAACGTAGAAATGTTAGCTCAACAAGTACGACAGTTCCGCCCTGAAATTGTTGCTATTAACAATGAGTCCCAATTTACAGAGTTAAAAGAGGCCATTGCTGACCTGACACCTCAACCCATATTGCTTGCAGGCCAAGATGGTGTCATTGAAGTTGCGAAATATGGTGACTCAGAAGCTGTAGTAACGGGTATTGTCGGTTGTGCTGGTTTATTACCTACTATTGCCGCTATTGAGGCCCGAAAAGATATTGCTTTGGCAAATAAAGAAACACTTATCGCAGCAGGCCCAGTTGTTAATCCTTTAATTGAACAACATGGAGTAAAATTGTTGCCTGCTGACTCAGAACATTCAGCAATTTTTCAATGTCTTCAAGGTGTACCTAAAGAGGGTTTACGTAGAATTATTTTAACTGCTTCTGGTGGTGCTTTTCGAGACTGGCCAATTGAGAAATTATCAAAAGTCAAAGTGGCAGATGCCATTAAACATCCTAACTGGTCAATGGGTCGTAAAATTACCGTGGATTCTGCCACGATGATGAATAAAGGTTTGGAAGTTATTGAAGCTCATTATTTGTTTGGATTAGATTATGAAAATATTGATATAGTGATTCATCCTCAGAGTATAATTCACTCTTTAATTGAGTTACAAGATACTTCTGTTTTAGCTCAGTTGGGTTGGCCAGATATGCGTTTGCCTCTACTTTACGCTTTATCTTGGCCGGAAAGGATTTATACTGATTGGAAACAATTAGATTTAGTTAAAGCTGGTAGTTTGACTTTTAAGGAACCCGATAATTTGAAATATCCTTGTATTCAATTGGCTTATACTGCTGGTCGTATAGGTGGTTCGATGCCGGCGGCTTTGAATGCAGCAAATGAACAGGCTGTGGCATTATTTTTAGAAGAAAAAATTCCTTTTTTGGATATTCCTAAGTTGATTGAATATGTATGTGAAAAGCATAAGTCAGATTGTCAGAAAAATCCCAGTTTAGATGATATTTTAGCTACAGATAAATGGGCAAGAAAAGAAGCTGTAGCTGGAAGCTTGATAGTAGCTAATCCTCTAAAAAATGTATTAGTTAATGTTGAAGAAAAGCTAGCAAATGCAGAAGAAAAAAAAATCGAAGATGATGCATCTACAGAAATAAAAAGTGAAAATGATAACCTAGGATTTAATGATTTTTATAAAAAGGGATTAGCAGAATATCAGCAACAAAATTATCAATTAGCTTTGGCAGAATTTAATCATGCAATAGAGATAGATAACGGTAACTCAGATGCTTATATTTATAGAGGTGATGTGAAAGAAAAATTAGAAGATTATCAAGGAGCAATTGATGACTATAACCAGGCAATTAAATTAGATGCGACTCATCCAAAAGTTTATTATCGACGGGGAAATGTATTGCGAAAAGTAGGAGATAATTGGGGGGCGATCGCTGATTATAATCAAGCAATTAGACTAAATCCAAATTATACATCTGCCAAACATCGTAGTTATGTTCATGTTGATACAGGATCTACAGAAACATTTATACAAGAGTGAGTCGATCACATCATTTTTTTGAAATAGCAAATAATGATTAATTCAATGATTATTGATATAGGCTAAATTTAAAGTGAAAAAAAATTAATTAACTCAAATAATTTTTCCTAAAAATTATTTAGGTATCTTCATAATTGAAGCCTAATTGACAGAATATTGTTTAAATAATTAATTACTGCAATTAAAAAAGTAAGTTATTAAATTCCTTAAAAACAATTATGAAAAACGAATAATTATCACAGGTAAACTCTTTCCTTTATTTACAAAAATATAAGGGAAAACTTACTACTTTCGACTTTTGAATTTTGAATTGCACATACAATTATGTATAACATATCTGAAAACATAACCACAGTAATAGTAGCTTTAATAACTCTGGGAATTCTTGGCTGGGGATACTATAGAGCAAGACCTTATGGTAGAGTAGGCATTCTCGCCTGGTTACAATCAGTAGTATTAATGGCACCTTGGTTACTATTTTTTGCTCTATTTGCTGCTGGAATCTATCTGAACCTAGTATTTGTCCTATTTTTGCTCGTAGCTTGTACAGGATTATATATATACTTGGGACGACAACTACGAACAATAGCAGCTAAAGACCCAGAAAACCAACCCAGTCTCAAAACCATCGGCGACTCACAACTATCTAGCAATGAAGAAGAAACTCAACCAACCCAGGATAAAATAGCAAACACTGAACCACAAAAAGAACAAACTCCAGAATTTCTCCCTATCCCTAGTGAAGACCTCCAGAAAATCAAAGATATTTTTGGTATCGATACTTTCTTCACCACCGAAACTATTCCTTATCAAGAAGGAGCTATTTTCAAAGGTAATTTACGGGGAGATGTAGAAAAAATCCATACCCAGTTATCAGTCAGTTTGCAAGAAAAACTAGGCGATCGTTATCGACTATTCCTCATAGAAAGTCCTGAAGAGAAACCAGTAGTCATCATTTTACCAAGCAAAAATGACCCTCAACCCGCTACTACATCCCAAAAAATTCTGGCAGTTGTGCTAGCGATCGCTACTATTGCCACCAGTTTTGAAGCAGGTGGTTTATTATTAGGGTTTGACTTTTTCAACGAACCCACACGGTATCCAGAAGCATTACCCATTGCACTTGGTCTATGTGCAGTTTTAGGTATTCACGAAGTCGCCCATCAAGTCTTGGCAAAACGTCACAATGTCCGCTTTAGTTGGCCATTTTTTCTACCAGCTTGGCAAATTGGCAGTTTTGGGTCTGTTAACCGTTTCGAGTCAGCGATACCGAATAGGAAAGTGCTGTTTGATGTAGCTTTTGCCGGACCTGCTGCTGGAGGAATACTTTCTTTGGCAATGCTATTGGTGGGTTTATTGCTTTCCCACGAAGGTAGTATGTTTCAGATGCCGTCCGAATTTTTCAGAGCTTCTGTTTTAGTGGGAACCTTAGCACGGGTGATTTTAGGTTCGGCGGTAAATCAAAATATAGTAGATGTTCACCCACTAGCAATTATCGGTTGGTTGGGTTTGGTAATTACAGCGCTAAATCTTATGCCTGCGGGTCAGTTGGATGGCGGTAGAATTATTCAGGCAATTTATGCTCGGAAAGTTGCAGGTAGAGCAACATTTTTCACTTTTGTAGTTTTAGTCATCGCTTCTTTGGTTAATCCTTTAGCATTGTATTGGGCAATTATTATTTTGGTATTACAGCGAAATTTGGAACGTCCTTGTTTAAATGAATTAATAGAACCTGACGATCTACGAGCTACTTTGTGTTTGTTAGCTTTGTTTATGGCGATCGCTACTTTATTTCCTTTAACTCCTGGTTTAGCTGGTCGGTTGGGTATAGGTGGTTAAGTGAAAGTCAGAAGTTAGAAGTCAGAACTCAGAAGTTAAAAGTTATCTCTGACTAACTGTGAGCTGCTTGGTGCCGGTCCACTCACAGGAGTCAGCATTCCTATGGCTCCGAAACCTCGCCGGGGTCTGACCTCTACTTCTAAGATTAAAATCAGATTTTTCCTGATCGATCTATACTTCCTTACTTAGTAGAAAATTACCAACCTTTTCATTTTATAAGGCTCCTGAAAAATCGCGAGTCAAAGGAATTTTGGTTGCATCCTCACAATTTTTGTGATATACTATGAAATATGATGGCTTTCTCGGGTATACGCATGACTTTTTATTCAACTAAACTTCTAAACTCATAGAGACAATCAAAATATTCAGAAATATTTTCATGGTGAAAAGCTCCTAAAAATATTTGTTTTTCCCCGACCGAATCTTTCCACCCATAGCTCATAGAGTGAAAAATCACCAATATTCATATTCATTGCGCGAAGCTCCAAAAAAACGCGCGCCAAAGGAATTTTGGTTGCATCCTTACAATTTTTGTGATATACTATGAACTATAAGGGTTTGCTCGGGCATACACATGACTTTTTATTCAACTAAAAAAATAGTATAGTGAGGGCGATCGGCAATGTTGTAGATAAGTTAAACTTAAACGGAGAGGGTGGGATTCGAACCCACGGAAAGTCACCCTTCAACGAATTTCGAGTTCGCCGCATTCGACCACTCTGCCACCTCTCCATAAAAAGTCAAAATTTAAAAGTCAAAAGTCAAAAGTCAAAAGTCAAAATTTAAAAGTCAAAAATGATAATTAAATTTCGATCTTCAGAAAATACACATTTTTATATTATATAGCAATTATGATTGATTTGTAAAAAATCCCGAATTCATAGCACTACGCAAACAGAGCGCGGACATTTCTCCACTACCCTACTCCCCTACTCCCCTACTCCCCTACTCCCCCACTCCCCTACTGCCTACTGCCTACTGCCTACTGCCTTCTCAGAATAGAGAACTATCAACCTTATCCGATTCTAAAGTAGTTTGAAAGCCCGTAGCAGGAGTCCATTGAATTGCACCATCACGACCAGTCCAAAATAGAAGAATATTATTTTTCTGGCAAAGTTCCACCATATCTGGATGGACAGAATCAGACGAAGCGATCGCTACCTCTGGCCGAATAATATTCAACAACTCTGGATTTAGTTTGTTCCCAGACCACCAAAGCACCTGAGTCTGCGGAAAACTTCTTGCCGCTAGTAACCGACTCTGTTCAGGCAATTTCACATCTCCCAATAATAACCACTTTTGGCCATGAAGCATAAATTCCACGATTGGGGTCTCAGAATTAATTAACTTCATCTGTATCGAACCCAGTTCAATAGTTTGATTATTTACCAAAGTAAAATAATCAGCTTGACTAGCTCCTACAGCATCTAGCACAGGTTGATTGTTAGTTTGATAATTCTTTTCATTATCAGCTTCCACATCATAAAATATCTTCACTCTCAAGGTATTCAAAATATCTGGCCAGCCACGACTCAAACCTTTTTGAGAATGAAGGGCAATAGACCAATTAATTCTATTAATACCTTGCTGGCGTAAAAATGGTAATACCATAAACCTGGCCGTATTTTCACCTCCAGAGTTAATCAAAGTTACTTTCCGTCCATCTTGAATCACAAACACTGGTTCCTCAGATGAATCAAGAATCGTAGCTTGAAACACAGAAGTTCGAGTATACCAAAGAGGAATAATAATGATGGCGATCGCCAAAACCACACCCCACTGCCAAAACTTTAGAGAAAACTTTTTCTTTTTTCTCTGATTCGCTTCTGGCGGTCTATTTTTCCACAACCATATACCACAAATCAACCCATAAAGCACAACCAATTGATAAATTGATATAGCACCCACCGCCACTTGATTTCCTGGCAACGCACTAAAAAAATTTACGATCTCTATTAAAACTCTGACTGGAAAATACAAGATTCCAGCAATAAGACTACCTACATAAGGAGAAATCAAAGCCACGATAGCGCTGATAAAACCACCCAGTGTAATCACCGCAACCAAAGGTGCAGTAATTATATTCACAAAAATAGTATAGGGAGATACAACATGAAAAACATACAGTAATAGAGGTAAAGTCCAAATAGAAGCAGCGATCGGAATAGCAACTAGAGATGCAATACCAGAGGGGAACCAATCCAAATATTTCATTAATGGTGGCGCTGTTACCAATAATCCGAAAGTTGCCAAGAAACTCAACTGAAATCCTAAATCCCAAATCCATAAAGGATTGATTAATAGTAGAAAAGTTGCAGCCACAACTAAAGAAGCTAATGGTTTAACTTGACGTTGGGAAACAATGCCAACCAAAGCAGCTAACCCCATAAATGCTGCTCGTAATACTGAAGGTGAAGTACCTGCTAAACCAACATAAATAATTAAAGTTAGGATGCCAAAGCTAAATCTTCCTCCGGGAGGCAAGCTTTTAGTCAAAGTCAGCACCACACCTAAAATTAACGAAATATGAAAACCTGATGCTGCTAATACATGAGCCAACCCTACTTTGACAAACTTGTCTCGTAATTGATAAGATAAATCTACAGCTCTACGTCCTAATACCATTGCACTCACAAGGGGACCCTCTGGTACCCCCAATGAACTCACATGAGAGCGAATAATTCGTTGTCGTATCCGACTTAATCCCCAAGTATTAGTATTTTCGGCGTTGGTGATGGTGAGTTTATAACCTGTAATTCCGGCAAAAGCACCTTGTCTAGCCAAGTAGGCACGAAAATCAAAACCTCCGGGATTAGTTGCTGGTGATGGTTTGTATAAAGATCCAGTAATTGCTACCGCTTCACCAGGATAGATACCTGTTGCTTGTAATAGAGGAACTGTGGCATAAAGTTTACCCGTAACATCTTGATGTACATTGGCCGAACCATCAGTACCTACTATTTCACTCACTTGAGTCACATTTAGCCACAGTTGTGCTTTTTCTGAACGAGTCTTGCGGGGAAGAGAAAGCACTTTTCCACGAACAGTAACCACTTGTTGCTGTTGGGAGTCACGATCAACGGGAATTATTTTACTAACGTCATCTATTGATGGTTGGGGTACTCGGACTAAAAAATAAAAACTAGCAAGAAAAGCGACCGCTCCAGCAGTTATCCACAACCAATTTGAATTTAGTAGAGATTTTCTTGTTCTTTTTGGGAGTAAATCTGGAAACTGACCATTTCTGAGTAAGTCTTCAGAATTAATTTTTTGCTGAGGAGTTGCTATGATTTTAGTCGATCTTCGTAAGTTTTGTCGGTATCCTTGTTGTACGATAATTGCTAAGACTAAGCCCACAGTTAGCATAACATATATACCCCAAGGAACAATGGTAGATACTAGCCCCAATATGTAAGCTAGGCTGATGACAATCGCTACAGCTTGATTCATATTTCATTGAAGAAGGAAGGAGGAAGAAGGCAGAAGGAAGAAGGCAGAAGGAAAAATTACTTATGGATAGTCAACGAAGGCCACTTCGTGTCTACAAACCCCAAACAATTTTAAGCACTTCCGTTGACGGTGGGGTATTAAACCCGCCACAGAAAATATAAATAATTTAGGGCGTTGCTGATTCTGGGTATGATTTGAGAATTTTGTATTTGGGATTTTTTATTTTGGATGGTTTGAACTACTTGTTAATATTAATTCCCAGATCCGGTGTTCCCTATTCCCTATTCCCTATAAACCTACTTTCATACCTTAATTCAGCAATGCCTAATTTAGATAGCTAAACCAAGTCTTAGACCCAACACTGCATGAACAAACATGATACAAAGTGCAATGCTACCAAGGTAAGCGTGAGTAGTACGCAATGCAGCTTGATTTCCACCAAATTTTGTCAGGGAGATCAAACCATTTGTTGCCAATAGTACCAATACTGCCGAACCAGTCCAAAAATGAGGACTTTCAAATATTTGCTGTTCCTGCATCACTAGAGATAATATTCCACCCGTATAACCTAATGCGATAAATAAAAACATAAATGGTGCCATCTTACGATGATTAGAGGCACTTTCAACAGCTATGGCTTCATCAGTAACTACTCGTCTACGCCATCCAGTTAAACCCACAAAACTACCCATAACAAATACAACGATCGCCATCATCAATGGATGTCCCCAATGTACAATTGGTTCTGGCGTACCTAAATTGCGGAATATGTCAGCTATTGGTTCTAAATATTCTCTGATTTCCATTTCTTTCTCTGGTGGTAGTTTTTGCTTTCTTGTTCAAAGTTTAAGTTGATCAAAATAATTGGGTCGCGCAACCCCGCCTTTTAAGGCGAAATGTTTTTGGAGGCTTGCTCAAATCCCCTACTTCCCCTCCTGGGAGGGGGAGGGGCGAGGGGTTGGTTAACTTCTGACTTTTGACTTCGTTAAGCTGCTGCTTTAGCCTTATCTTCTGGGTTAGATTTTAGCAATGGGAAGTTAAGATTTTCCCGTTGTTTTAAGTAAAGTTGACCGACTTTGCGTGCTAGATTACGAATTCTGCCAATGTAACGAGTGCGTTCGGTGACAGAAATTACCCCTCTAGCATCAAGTAAGTTAAAACTATGAGAACATTTGAGGACGTAATCAAGACTTGGTAAGACTAATCCTTGTTTTGTTAGTTGTTCGGCTTCTTTTTCATACAGACCAAAGAGGGTAAACAAAAACTCAGGATTAGATGCCTCGAAATTATAGGTACATTGTTCAATTTCTCCCTGAAGATAAACGTCTCCATAAGTTACCTTATCAGTCCAAGCTATTTTTGTAATCGCATCTACTTCTTGGAGATACATAGCAAGGCGTTCTAAACCATAAGTAATTTCGATGCACACTGGTCGGCAATCTATACTACCACATTGTTGAAAATAGGTAAACTGCGTAATTTCCATGCCATCAAGCCAAACCTCCCAACCTACTCCCCAAGCTCCTAGAGTGGGAGATTCCCAGTTGTCTTCTACGAAACGAATATCGTGGTCTTCTGGGCGAATACCCAGAGCGCGGAGGGAGTCTAGATAAACATCCTGAATGTTATTAGGAGAAGGTTTGATCAGGACTTGATATTGGTAGTAGTGTTGGAAGCGGTTGGGGTTTTCTCCGTAACGCCCATCAGTAGGACGACGACAGGGTTCGACATAAGCAACTGACCAAGGTTCAGGACCGATCGCCCGCAGAAATGTATGGGGATTCATTGTACCTGCTCCTTTTTCAGTATCATAAGGTTGAGCGATGAGACAACCGCGCTCGCTCCAGAACTGATTTAAGGTGGCTATGACTGATTGGAAATTCACAGACTTTTCTTTTATTTTGAGTTTCTTTGAAATCAGAGAGTTTTTAACATTTTGGGAGCAAACACTCTTGTTATTTTCCCAATTTATACCTTTTTATAACATAGAATAATTACCTTGTCAACTCCCAAAAAACCGATTTTTTACTATAGTTTAATTGGAAATCAAAATAGGTAATTAATATTGTCGTTAATTATAGCAGGGAACAGATTGAAAAACATTTACCTATCTCAAGGGCATTATCAGTATAGAACCTAAACTATCTTTCTATTGCTATAGTTAAGTCATTATTTCCTTTCTGTAAAAATTATTTCAACTTGTCAATTGAACATGATATTACTTGATGTTCTTTGAAAAAGATATCATTTATAATCAGGCTCGTAGTAGAGCTTTAGTCCTCATATAAGTATTGCAAGGGTTAGAGCAAAACTACAAACAAAAACTTGATTATAAGTAATTAAGTAGAGCAAGCTAAAAAAAAGACGTTGCATATTTAGCCACAAAACGCTTCAAGTCACTGATGTAACTAACTTTTGAATTAATTTACAATTTGATACATAACGCACAAAAATTACCACGCTCTTCTTGAATGGCAATATCCTAATTGAAGAAGGAGACAGGAGACAGGAGACAGGAGACAGGAGGAAAATTACATGGGGATTCGCTCCCCCAAGTAATTTTGAACACCCCCGTTGACGGTGGGGTATTACACCCACAAAGAAAATGATAATTACCACATCATAAACCATATAGCAGTGGAAGGAAAGGGTGCGGACATATCAAAATCTTAAAACTCAAACAACGTCAGATTTTTCGGTCTTTCCTTCTCTCCTAGATAACTAAAGGCATTCTTCCTCCTGCAAAGCGGTTGCATAATTAAACAGGATTAATATTAGAACTAAAAGTTGAACGTCTTACCTTACCTAAAGCCATCGTGACATCCACAAGCATATTCATTGCTACGTCTTTACCAGGACAGATGCGTCCAGCACTACGATCGCCTACAGAATGGAAACCCATGTGGTAAGGGCAAAGATTTTCTCGGTTGGCATCAAATTGATAGGTTGTCGGACCCCAAAAGTTCTCGTCTAATAATCCTAAACTCATAGGAATCAATATTTTTGTACCAGTAGGAAAAGTTCGATATCTGCCAGCTATTGTCACTGTAAAAGCATCGGTTGCTATTTTATGGGAGGCGCTAACGGGTGCCCAGAGACGGGAACATTCTAAGAGATATAGTCGCACCGACTCTCGGTTGTCGAGGTCAAGTTCATCCCAATAATGAGTAGGGTTAATTTCAGATGTATTTTGTCCTTTGTAGGCAGGAAGAGGCTGATCGCCCATGGCAGTTTGACCAAGATGTAGAGGACCTTGTAAAGCTGCTATACTCATAATAGATGTCATCAGTTTGGCTAATTCTCGTCTTGTCATGCCATTATACTGATCGCTCTGTTCGTTAAAGTTGGCTAAGACAGGAGAATTTTCATATATGGTTGCTGCTTGCTCGATGGACTCTGAAATTTTTCCATGCCTAAATATGTTTAACTCTTCTAAGATAGTACTAACACCTGCAAAGTAGCGCAGTGTACCCTGGCGTGTATAGTGTAAATCTGTGAGTAAGTCCATTGTAGCGTTATCGTTAGGGTCTAGCTTAAATAAAACATAGTGAAGATATTCAATCAGAAACCGTTTCCAACCCCGCTTATCCTCGCTAAAGAAAGCTCCACCAGGACCGTGAGACATATCTATATAATCTGCTGCTAACTTTTCAATAAGTTGTCTGGCGATCGCATCTTGCTGACGTGCTATTGAGGAGTCATTGAGAATATAATCCTGTAAACATCTGCGGAAAGCTTCATGGTCATTACTACCTGTTGCTTCTTGGTCTGACAATGCCAGTAGGAAAACATTTCTGCCACCTACATCTTGGTTAGGCAAATGATTTGCTTCTAGTACGGTGGTGCCTAAACGCCATGTTCGAGCTTGTGGAGAAGTCAGTGCTGTTTCTATGGCTGCAAATTCTCCCATTACTACTTGGCCAGCACAACAAAAATTTGGTCCTAGAACTAAGCGTTTCTGGTCTAGGTATGTAGGATGATTTGCGACTATACCTTCTATGAAGATAATTATTGGCAGCAAGACTTTGCTAAAGATATTTTCTGGATGTTGAAGTGCCCAGATTTGAAAATTATTCAGCCCAATATCTATTAATGATGCTGTATAGGTTGGTTGTTGTCTTGGCGGAGTGGTTGAAGTCATATTGTTTTTCTCTGTGGTTGTTGAAAAAATGGGGGAATAAGTAGTAATAAGTAGTAAACAGTCTAGCATTTGATGCGAATTTTATAACCTACATTTTGCAGATAAAATACAGTACTTATATCATGTCCGCTTGAATACTTACACTTTGGTGGAAGGAAGGCAGAAGGCAGAAGGCAGAAGGGAATATTGGTTCAAAGGGAGAAGGTTTTTTGATCACGCTATTATCCGGACATGATATTACGACTATATATGGCGCTACGCGCTAGGGAATAGGGAACAGGGAACAGTAGACTGTCAAAGGGTTTTTCCTGGGGTTTTTCCTGCGGAAATGCTCCGCAAACAGGATTGAAAAATGTCCTAACTTGAATGGGTAGTGCTATATAGAACCCATTTGAGATCTATATAATTATGGTAGTCAAGTCTTTTCGCGCATTAATTTTGAGGAAAATTCAGTTGAAGGAGTGTTGAATTTTTTGTATTATCTCTCCCCAAATCTTCCCTCTTAA
>NZ_JAAHGU010000046.1:0-47087 GCF_010692685.1 Okeania sp. SIO2F5
AACAGACAATATCTGGCGTAAAGAGATATAATGCAGCGAGAGGATTGTATCGAAATCACATTAAAGATGCGCGACGATCGCTTCATGTTCACTGCGGTTGGACTCTGGAATTTCTACTTAATGGCAGCATAGTTTAATCAGTGAAAAGCCAGGATTTTCCATTTCACTTTAAGGTTTTATTTCGCGACAAGTCTAATATTTAAGTGATTTATTATTCCTTGGTTAAAGCCTTTTTTCTTCCTTCACCTGCTTGAATTAATCTTTTTTGAGCATGCTAACACCAAAATTAATCTTTGTTTTGTAAGGCTAATGCTTAAAAGACTAGCCATGAGTTAAAAAGAACCCAAATGGTTTCTATATGGCTCCCCTAAACAATTTAAGAACTATTCCCTGCTCCTCCTATCTACTTTTCATGCTTGTTATCAACTTCTGAGGGTCTTTGGACTCAGGTAGACCAAAATTTTACACTAATGAGTCGCACTACACTAAATGAGCAATAGTTACCCCACTACCGCCGTCATTTCTCGGCGCTAATTCATAACGCTCTACCAACGGATGATCCTGCAAAAACTCATGGATACCCTGTCTCAATTTACCAGTACCTTTACCATGAATAATCCACAACAAACCATACTCGATCGCCCGAGAAAGTGCCCTATCTACCTCAATTTGAGCATCTGCCACCCGACTTCCACGAATATCAATACTATTTTGAGAAGTACGAACAGCTAAACCACTAGAAGTAATCTCTGCTGGAGTTTCCTTAGACTTACTTTCTGACTTCTTACTCTTTTGTGCCTCTACATTTTTACTCTTTTTAGAAAGCTCTGCTTTTTCACCATCAAGAGATTCCACTTCTGCCAAACTAACTGTCATTTTCATAATTCCAAATTTAACAGTTAACTCATCATTCTCATTAGGAGCGCTCAAAACTTCTGCTGTCTGCCCAATTTTGGGAATCCGAATACGATCGCCCTCTTTAGGCATAAAATTCGGTTTCTTGACAGGGAGAGTACGAGAAGGCAAATATTTCTCAGAAATTTCATTAATAGCTTTAGTCGCTTTCTGAGCATTTCGAGCAGTTAACGGGCCTTGCTGTAAATTCCGAATTACCGTAGCAATTTCTGCTTTTGCCTCAGCAATTTTTTCCTGTACCGCCAACTGTTGCGACAACTGTAAATCTCTTTCTCGATCTTTCAGCGCAGCAGCTTTTCTAGAAACTTCCCGATGTAAAGATTCAGTTTCTTGTAGTAACTCAGAAGCTTCTTTTGCCTTTGTTTCCTGTTGCTGTCTTTGTGCTTCCAAACCTGCAATCACCTGATTCACATCTTCAGAATTTCCTCCCACATAATCTTGCGCTCTATAAATAATCTCCTGTTTTAAACCCAACTTGCCAGCAATAGTCATAGCATTAGAACGACCTGGAATTCCCCACAGCAAGCGGTATGTAGGTTGTAGAGAATTGATATCAAATTCTACAGAAGCATTTTCAAACCTTTCATCGTCATATTTGAGAGCTTTAAGTTCTCCAAAGTGGGTAGTTGCCACTGTTAATAGTACATGGTCTGCCAAATATTGCAAAATAGAAGTCGCTAAAGCACTACCTTCAGTGGGGTCTGTACCAGCACCAATTTCATCTAATAAAACCAGGGTAGAAGATAAACCAGAATTTTCTGGATTTTCATCCTCATCTATTGCTTCTAAAATCCTAATAATGCGTCGAACATGACCAGAAAAAGTAGATAAACTTTGTTCTAATGATTGCTCATCACCAATATCAGCCAAGATTTGTTCAAACCACGGCAACTCCACAGGTTCATTTGCAGGTATAAATAATCCTATTTTTGCCATCAGTGCAGCTAACCCCAAGGTCTTCAGAGTAACAGTTTTACCGCCAGTGTTCGGACCCGTAATTGCCACGACTTTGACTGGAGATTTCACCGTAACATCAATAGGTACCACATCATTTCCTTCTTCGTATTGCTGTTGCCAAACTAACAACGGATGTCGCAATTGACGGATATTCACGGGGCGATCAGAATCTGGTTCAGTAAATTGAGGTGGGTTTGCTCCTAACCATAAACTATAACGAGCGCGAGCTGTAGCGAGGTCAATTGTAGTAGCAATTATCAGTAACTGCTCTAAGTCTTCCTTGACTTCTGCCACTTGTTCTGTTAATGCTTGCCGAATTGCTTCTTCTTCCCTTTGGGCCTGACGCTGTAGTTGTCGTATTTGGTTATTGAGGTTGACAACTCCATTGGGTTCAATGTATAATGTAGAGCCTGTTGTAGATGTATCGTGAACAATACCAGGTACAGCATCCTTTTGAGGTGCTTTGACAGGAATTACAAAACGATCGCTCCTTTGAGTAATAATTGGTTGTTGAATAGCACTAGCTTTCCGTTGTAAAATGCCTCTAAGTATCCTATCGATGCGATCGCGTAAATGGTGCATTTTTTCTCGAATACCTGCTAGTTTGGGACTTGCCCGGTCTGTAACATCTCCCTGGTCGTCTATACAGCGGTGAATTTCCTGTTCTAGTTCTGGATAAGTGCGTAACTCAGCTACTAATTCTGGTAAAACTGACAACTCATATTCCGACTCATAATTGTCAATTGTCCGACGTAACTTACGAGCGCCAGCTAAAGTTGTCGCAATAGCTAAAAGTTCACTTCCAGAAAGTATACCACCTAGTTCTGCTCTTTCCAGGGAATCTCCAAAGTCTTCAATACCATCAAATGACAAACCCTGTGGAAGACGAGTTTCTAATATATAAGCTTCCTTAGTTTCAGCTAATAGTTGTATAGTTTCCGCCTTTGTTGACGGAATTGGTAAATAATTAGTCGTGTTTTGGCGATCGCCGATATTAAAAGTCCTAGAGTTGTGGAGCAATATCGCACCCAATTTCGTTGCTGTAAAAGTGGCCAAGTGTTGACACAAGCGAGGCCATTCCAGTAATTCTAAAGTCTCGGATTGAATCAAAGCTTAATATATATAAAGTATTATGTACTATGAATTATATTATACTACAATTATTGCAAAATATTTCGGAATTCAAAATCGGAAGTCTGGAGACCGGAGCTAGATAGATTTGGCTAGGACTTAAGCAGTACAACCGATTTTCGTCATTGCAACCCACAAGGTTTGCGCAGTAGTCCGGAGCGGATAGCAATCTCAAATCCTAATTTTTCGTAATCCGTATGATAAATAGTGGGAGCATTTGACTCGCAATTAAGGAAGAAGGAACAAGGAAGAAGGAAGAATATTTGAAAGAAAGAAAAAATAGATATTTCCCAAGTTTTTACACAAACGATACCAACGGCCATGATATTACCAACAGATATCTCCGGAAATTATATATGGAGATTGTTTTTAGTGTTTTTTTCTCATAAAATTTCATCTAATTCAAACCTAGATGGTTGTAGTTTTTCTCTAAACTCTCCACCCTTTCCACACTTCCCCCTCTCCCTTACTCCCCTACTCCCCACACCAGGTGATTATATAAAGATGAAATAGCCCTGTTGCCTGTTGCCTGTTGCCTGTTGTCTGTTGCCTGTTGCCTGTTATCTGTTGCCTGTTGCCTGTTGCCTGTTCTCAAAAACCTTGCCTTGCTTTGGCACTATAATTAGCGACTGACTCCACTAACCCCAGGGCAATAAAATTACTCAACAAAGCCGATCGCCCATAACTAAGTAATGGTAGTGGAATACCAGTCACAGGAGCCAAACCAATATTCATTCCAATATTCACAAAAACTTGGAATACTAACATCGATAATACTCCAATGGCGATGAGAGAACCAAAATCATCCTTAGCAGTCTGAGCAATAATAACCAAGCGCAGACAAATAAACCAAAAAGTTAAAAGTACCAGAATACAACCAATAAAACCCAACTCTTCGCCAATAGCTGAGAAAATAAAATCTGTATGCTGTTCTGGGATAAAATGTAGTTGAGTTTGAGTACCTTGATATAGTCCCCTACCAAACATTTGTCCAGAACCGATGGCAATACGAGATTGAATTAGGTGATATCCCGTGCCCAGGGGGTCTTGTTCTGGATTCAGAAATCCTGTTAGTCGGTCTTTTTGATAATCTTTGAGCAAATTCCATAATAGCTGCCCAACATTTCCAGAGACAATATTAATTCCGGTAACTATAGGCATCCATAACAATTTCCAAGGTAAAGTCCGCCATGCGATTAAGGCCATCAAAGCGATCCATGCAAGCCAAGCAGGGAAATAGATAGTATAAAGAATGGCTGAAAAAATAGGAGAGACAAGTAATATTAACCAACCAGGATTAACATTTCCCCAATACAACATCCCCATAGTAATTGCACCAAATATTAAAGATGTGCCGAGGTTGGGTTCTATAAATACTAAAAACCATGGTACGGCTGTAATCATCAAAACTTTAAAAAAGCCTAATAGCCTTACCCTGGTCTGAGACGAAAGTATTGCTGCTAAGGTAATAATTATTCCTACCTTGGCAAATTCTGAGGGTTGAACGTGGAAACCACCAACATTAATCCATCTTTGTGCCCCCAGAGCTGAAGTACCAATGAGTTGTACAGCTCCCAAAGAAAGATTGGTTAAAATATAAATTACCCATTTCCAGTTCATTAAAACTTCATAACGACAACGAGCAATAATTAAGGCCAAGATTAAGCCTACTCCTCCAGTGAGCCAGTGTTGCCACCAATCTGTTAATCCCTGGTTTCGTTCGACACTTTGGATCATTACTCCACCAAAAGTGGTCATTGCTATATAGACCAGCATTAGAGACCAGTCCATATTGCGCCATTGTAAGAGAGGCCATTTTCGGCGATTTCTTAATACTAATTTCTGGGTCATATTTTAATATGTAGATATTTTAGACTTTAGAATACTCCTGATAGTTAATACATATATTTAAGTAGGATCTCTGCATCAATTAAAATTTTTTTTGATGTAGCAGAAGGAAGAAGGAAGAAGGAAGAAGGAAGGAGACTTTAGTTATCTGGGAGGACCAAAGTTTGGAAAAGCTGGCATTGTCTGAGTCTTAAGCTTTTGATATGTCAAATAGAGTAATGGCGACTGCTATAACATTTATATGTTTTTCGGTAAACTTTAGAGACAGGTTGAAAAGGCCCAGTCCAGTGATGCTCCTGACGGTGAGCAGGGAGTAGAAAGAGTCTAATATTAATTATTTTGATTTTTTCTTATCCCTGTACGGACGTTGCATGGAACTTCCCTACTCCCCCACTTAAGATACTATTCCCCAAGGCGGTGAAATCGGCCTCTAATTATCTTTTCTTTTGCGGGTTTAATACCCCACCGTCAACGGGGATGCTTAAATTTTTTTAGGGTTTGTAATTCATCAGGAATTTTCCCTTCTGCCTTCAGCATAACTGCCTTCTGCCTTTTTCAATAACTATGGCTTCCGGTTCGTATAGGTATTCAAACCAGTTACCATCTAAATCTCTACCGTAAAAGGAAGCTGTGCCATCTCGATGTTCATGGACAGGGGAGACTTGGATATTTTGGACTTTGAGCTGTTCGTAGGCGGTTTCCATTTCTGAGCGATCGCTAAACACAAACCCAAAATGTGGCCCTGCTTGCTCATATCCAGGACTCAAAAGTGCTAGTCCATCATCACCAGCTTTTAGGTATGCCCAGTCAGCATCTTTCCAGGCTATTTCCATTCCCAAATTTTGATAGAACTCTACTGCTTTGTCAACGTCTTGCACGCAGATAGCTACATGGCCTAATCTTTTCAGCTTCATAGTCAACTACTATTAAAATTTTTCTATTTTGAATTATATTACGCGCTATTTGTTTGTTTTGCTTTTTCCTGTATCCAGATGAGGCGATCGCATGACTCCTAATTAGGGTTTGCTGAAAAAGTCTTTTTCAGGAGTAGGGGAGTGGGGGAGCAGAGAGTAGTTAGGAGAAACGAGGAATTAATTAGGAGATAGTCGGATATATTTGTTCCTTGATTTTTCTGCTATCCCTCCTGCCTTTTATGCTAAGTTTTTGAGGGTTTTCAACGTGATACCAGGCACTTTTTTTCGCTCCTTTAAAGGCTGAATCTTTTATATGTCAGTGCTTTTAGATTTAATCAGCAAACCTTAATTATACCAATGGTCTCTGACTTGATATTAATTATCCAGACATGATATTATTCTTTAATTTAGCAATAAAATGATTACAGAAAAGTTTCGTCGCCAGCTCCGCAAAGAAGCAAAGCTATGGCAAACGGAGGAATTAATTAGCGATCGCTTTTATCAACAACTATCAGAACGATACCAGTTTGATGCTTTGGCAGAAACCGCCAGCGCTCGTTTTATTACTATCTTAATTTCTCTAGGTGGTATTCTTTTAGGATTAGGTATTATTACTTTTGTTTCTGCTAATTGGCAACAGTGGTCGCGAGAAGTAAAAACACTTCTATTATTAACTCTATTTATCTTAGTTAATACCTGCGGTTTTTATCTCTGGCGACAGCCCAATAATCTACCAAATACTACCAGTAAAAAACAAAGATTAGGTCACGGAATGTTAATATTTGGAGCCTTAATTTTAGGGGCAAATATAGCCTTTATGGCTCAAATGTTTCATATCGGTGGTTCTCCCTACGGATTATACATTGTTTGGGGATTGGGAGTTTTGGTAATGGCTTATAGTTTACAACTGGAAAGTCTGGGAATTATGGCTATCCTGTTAATAGGATTAGGCTATTTAATGGGTTTATCAACTATATTTGATTCTGTGGAATTTTCCTGGTTAAAGGCAATTATCAAATATATGGCTTTGGTGGCAGTATTGTTGCTAATTCCACTAGCTTATTGGTGCAGTTCCAAGATTATTTTTTTTCTCGCTACATCAATATTATTACTAGCTCTAGAAATTAGTTTGTGGCATTTTTTTTACTTATCAAATAATAGTTTTTTGGGAGCGATCGCTTTGACTTTACCTCCAGCTTTATTATGGGGGTATGACGATACTATTTTGCCTAAAATAGATAGTCAATTTTTTAAACCATTAGCCAGAAGTTTAGCTATTTGGTACTTGAGTATTGGATTTTTATATTTATCTTTTCGGGGAATTTGGAGTTATGTTTTAACTGAAGATTTGAGTGATGGAAATACATCATTACAGTTTAGTTGGTTGACTTTAATTGAAGTTCTAATATTTATAGGTTTTTCTATTTGGGAATGGTTTAATTTAGCACGAACGAATAGAACAAATTCTCATCGTTGGCAATTAGATTCAGTCAGTAGTGTGATTTTGGGCTTCATTGTTGTAACTACAATATTATGTTTCTGGCATTTGAGTATCAATGAAATTCCAGAAATAGCAACTTTTATAATAAATATAGAAATGTTTCTCTTAGCAGCAGGTTTAATTAGAATTGGGTTGATGCGAGGAATTAGAGGAGGTTTCTGGGGTGGTTTGGTATTACTAACTTTACAAATTCTCTGTCGCACTTTTGAGTATAATACCGAATTATTACTTAAATCTTTTGTATTTATTTTATGTGGTGTAGGAGTTATCGCTGCTGGTTTATGGTTTGAACGTCATTTATTATCTAAGAATTAACTAGCTATTAGCTATCAGCTATATAGCTATCAGCCTAAAAATTTGTGTATAGATAATGGTATCTGTTTGCGGAGCATTCCGGACCGAAACACTTTTTAATGCCAATTTTATTTGAGGTTGTACAGAATTAGGTGTTAGGTATTGAGTGTGATAACAATTTGATAAATATTTGCTACAAATAACTAGGTTATTTCTGAGGAGTGAGTGGTAGGGGCAAACGGCCGTTTGCCCCTACTGCCCTTATTATTCGTAGCATTATTTTTCTAAATTGGTATTATAACAATAGCCAGAACAGTTAGGACTTATCCTGATAATTAATCTTAGATTAGGCAATGTTTTTTCCACTGTTACCTATTCCCTGTTCCCTGTTCCCTGTTCCCTATTCCCTAAGAGAGAACTAACATGAAATTTATCAATCCTTTTAATCAAAGCAATTTATCAACTAAAGAATCTGATTATTCTGAAGAATTAAACCCACCTATTAATCAAACAAAATCTTCAAAAAATCAGATGCCAATTTGGCGATTTATTTTGTCATTAACTGTACAGTTAGCATTAATTTTGTCAATTCCTGCTCAAGCTATTTATACTACGATTACAGGTAGAACTGTAGTTTTGCAAACTGTACCTGTAGACCCCTATGATTTTTTGCGAGGTTATTATCAAGTTTTAAGTTATGATATATCCCGCAAAGATAATTTGAGTCAACTTCCTGGTTGGAATAAATTTGAATTAGAAAGTTCAGGAAAATTTTCTGAACAAAATCCAACTGATATTTATGTGATTTTAGTTGCACCTGAAACAACAGAAAAATTAGGCATACCCAAAGCATGGAAACCTGTAGATGTAAGTGCAAAACAGCCTCAAAATTGGCCAGATAATCAAATAGCTATTCAAGGAAAATTTAATGGTTCGACAGTTCAATATGGCTTGGAAACTTATTATATGCCAGAGGATAAACGCGAAGGTATTAATCAGAATATTCGAGAAGCACAAACTACTGCTAACTCAGAAGGTAAAATACCTTTTGTAGTAGAAGTAAAAGTTAGTTCTCAAGGCCAAGCAGTACCTGTAAGTTTATGGGTACGCGATCGCAACTACAAATTTTAATTGAATAAGGCAGAAAGAGGAGTAGGGGAGTAGGGGAGTAGGGGAGTATAGTTATAAACATATACTATATAACCGGATTCTATGTAAAAGCTAAAGTCTTCTTCCTTCTTCCTTCTTCCTTCTTCCTTGCCTAGTTTTTTCATAGAGCATTGACTTAATCAAAGAATAACGATATTATGCAATAGCTTAAAAAGCATACTATTTAGATAGACAATGAAAGTAAAACCTTTAACCGTTGGTCCGATCCTGGGTGCAGTCACGGGCGACACTGCACGCATATTTGGTCGTGGCGAATATAAACTCTCTAGTAACAAAAAAAGTGTTCTCCCTTGTGTAGGAGTCGCCCGAATTCGTGCCCTAGACTCCTCAGACTATGACCCCCCCATCTTCTTCAAGATGTCTCCTGCTTTTGATACCTCCGGAGTAGCAGTATTCGACGAACTATCCTCAGAAACAGAGTATGAATATCAAATTGGCTATTTTTTGCAAAAAAAAGAGGAAGTAGACCAAGCAAACATAAACCTTGATTGGTCGAAAGCACATACCAAGCAATTTCAGACTGCTTCCACAGATCCGAAAAAGAGTCGCTCATTTATTTTTGGTTCTTGTCGTTATCTGCTAAAATTATTTGGTTCTTGGTTTGACGATCGCGGCGACAAAACTTTTGAATCTATTCTCAAACAAATAAACTCTGGTACAACTACTAATTCCTTGCTCATGGTAGGAGACCAAATTTATGCCGACGACCTCAATGCTATCGGTGCAGATCGCACAATTGAGGAGTTTTTTAGTCGCTATCAAGAGACCTTTACCCAACCCCATATTCGCGAACTGATGGGGCAAATTCCTACCTACATGACTCTTGACGACCACGAAATAGAGGATAACTGGCCGTCCAAAGCGTCGCCGAAGGATTGGGTGACTCTATTCCCTGTAGCAATTCATGCTTACATTACCTATCAGATGAGTCACAGTCCGTTATTCGAGATTGTAGATGACAAAGCTGATGTTATTGGTTCGCCCTCAAAACTCTGGTACAAATTTACAGACGGATGCTGTGACTTTTTTGTAACCGATACCCGCACAGAGCGTGACGAGGCAGAATCCTGCGATCCAGCATTTGAAGAGCGAGAAATAATTAATGAAGATCAGTTTGAAGCTTTAAAAAAATGGCTAGCAGATGGGTCAGAGCGAGTAAAGTTTGTTGCCTCAGCAGTTCCATTTTTCCCAGACTTTAAAAAGACTGAGCTAGATAAATGGAGTGGATATTTGCACCAACGCACCGAACTTTTGGAATTTATCCGCACCAATAAAATTAAACGGGTAGTTTTTCTATCTGGTGACGTACATTGTTCTATGTCAGCGGAGTTACTTTGCGAAGAAGACCCAGATTTTAAAATTATTTCTCTGATATCATCAGCTTTTTTCTGGCCTTACCCTCATAAAAGTGGTAGTTTCCAGTTATCAGGAAAGCTGAAAACTACCTCATTAACATCTCATAGCTATACTGTAACAAATGCCGGACCTGCTCATTTCGATGACAATTTTTCGCGGGTGACTTGCGATTTGAATTCTTTGAAGTTTCAGGTTTTTCAAAGATTAGGGAAGTTATTAGGAGAAAAAGAACATAGTTTTTGACAATAAGCAATCAGCACTCAGCAATCAGCAGTAAATGTTTAGAAGGGGTTCTGTTATATCATGTCCGGTTGAACAGTGATAAATAACTACGGAGTCCTCAGGAGTCAGGAGTCAGGAGTCAGGAGGAAAGAGGGAAGAAAGAAGAAGAACTGGAGTTGAAGGAGAAAGTTTTTTTATAACTAATTATCCGGACATGATATTACCCCTCCGCACACCTTCCGGTTTATAGAAACCAGTAATCTCGTAGGGTGTGTTAACGAAGTGTAACGCACCGCCAAATCTATAATGTTTCGGTGGGTTACGCTGACGCTTTTCATGTCGGCGACTTCAGAAATTTAAAGGTCTTGTTTTACCTTGTTTAAACTCAGCGATCGCTTCATTGGCAAGTTGGGCGAGTTGGTCTTGAGAATTAGCAAAATTTTCTGCCCATCTTTTTTCATCTTGCTTATTGTTAATGCTCAGGTATCCTACTGGACTCTTCATCCGTGCATCCGTGCCATAATCCGTGTGAGCAGTCATAGTTTTTTTGGTGATTATTTCTTATTAGTTTAGCAGGTTGGGTTTTCGACTATAATTTGAAACTATTTGTAACATTCTTTTTTCAAATTGCTGTTATTGATAAATTGAAGTTACCCTAATCTGAGTAACTCGGTGCATTGGTTTATTTGGTTTTTCTGTTGTTATTAATTCATCGGCATTTACAGAAATAGCAGCAGCAACATGAAGAGCATCTATTGCATTTATACCAAAATCAGCAGCTAATTTTTGGGCAGATTCTACAATGTTTTCTAGTTCGTTTGCCCAGATAGTACAACCTGCAAAAAATGTTTCATAAAAATTCACTTCAGCTAGTTGTTTATTATAAATTGCTTTGGGTAATACTTCTAATTTTACAAACGAGCTAGTGGCATATTCTCGTTGGGGGTTATCAAGAATTTCTATTGCTTTTATTGCTACGGGCGTTATGCCTCTAAATGCTGCAATAAGTACGCCAGAATCTATATAAGTTTTGGTGATATTCACTGCTTTTCACCCCAACTTTCTGATATTTCTTCTTCTATTTCATCCCAACTTAATAGTTTAGATTGCTCTGTAATTGCTTGACAACGAATTTCCCATAATTTTTTACCCATATCTGTTTTAGGTTGATAAATATTTGCCTGATTAATATCCTGGTTTTGTCGATCAAGTTGTTCGACTAAATCTAATACTTTTTGCTGTTTTTGTGATGGTAAAGTACGCCATTTATTGAGTAATATTTGTTCGTTGTTCATTGGTTTTTATCCTGTAATTTTTTTTTATAGTTTGAGTTTTCAGATTGTATCCCTAACTCCTCTGTCAACACGACATAAGAAGTAATGAGTTATATCAAAGCATTTTTCATAAGTTTTATTCAGGACAATAAAACTACATCTTATTTCTGATTATCTCGACTGTCTTTTGATATCGATCATTTCTGTTAAGTAACTGGTAACATTGCTCCGAAGTAAAACCTAGTTCTGTCAAAAAGCAAGCTTGCAAAATGAAAGAAAGCAATTCTGTCAAGCAAGACAACTCTTCTCGTTGAGCTGCCTTTTTCTTTTTTGATTCCCTGTAGTGAGTTAAATAGTTTCTGGTGTCTATAACTTTAGTAAAAAATAAATCTTTGTCCTGAATTAATTGATTAGTTACTTCTGAAGTTTGTTTGACCAAACCTTTCAATCTTTCTATTAAAATTTCTTCTTCTTTAATTAGACGACGATGATAAGATTCTACAGCATGAACAAGATTTATAAATTTATTTTCTAAGTATATATCTGGCTTGTATCTGATACTGAAGAATAGATTAAAAGTACTAGCTAATTTCTCCCAAGAATCAAACCATCTTTCCATAGTCGAGGAAAGGTTATCAATATCAGATATAGAGAAGAGCATTTCAGAGTACATTTCACCGTGAATAAGTAATCTATTTCGTTCTTTTCTCTCAGGATAGTTGGTTTTATAAAGAGCTTTTATAGGAAGTTGTTCTATCGTGTAAGGAATTTTTTCTAGATCTACATCTACATCACCGTAATAGGAATAAACTTCTAATTTAGTAATAGAGTTTGTTCTATCAGTTGCAAAAGTTATAAAGTCATTAAGATGACCTATGAATTTAGAGCAAATATCTTTAAATGAAAGTTTTTCTTCATTTGGTTGAATCGTTAATGAGATAAATTGTTGAAAATTAATACTTTCACGTTTACCTGCTTCAGACCAATAATAAATGACAGAAAATTTTCCGTATGTTGTTATTGCTTCAATCGTTTCAGGACGAGTGTATATAAATCTTAATTCTCTCTCTTTATTCCAATCTTCTGCAAAATCAGGTTCTTTCTTAATTGCAGGCAATTCACCCCAGTCAGATAGATAGCTATACTGTACATTACCTTTATGAAACAATATTTCGTCTGGTTTACTAAAATGTCTGCCAATCAAAGCAAATTCTGAGATATATTCTTGACTTGAAAAACCTGGAGAACTTATTCTTGAAGAAGAATTAATACAATCACAAATAGTAATAATCTTTCCATGTACAACTCCTAAAATAATTGGAACATTTAGAGAAAAATTATGAAGTGAACCTATGAGTTGTAGTTTAATTCCTTCATCATTTGTAAATGTCAGAGTACTAGCTATTTTTTTATCTGGATCTGACGGCAACCACCAATATCCTGAATATTCTATATTTTCCATTTTTAAACCTCTAATTAATAAGTATTAGTAAGACTCAATTTTTTAACACTATGCCCTATTTTTTAATTTCGGGCATAGCTTAAATAATAACATTAATTAATGAAGACAAGAAAGAGGTCAGATTTTTGATTGCCAGGAAGCTACCTACGGGCAAAAAATAACCTCCTCTCTCCAACTTATTTGTTTTCAAACTGTAGAGTACTCAAATTTTCTGAAGTTACCCTTGTACTCAGTTCTAGAATTTCAATTCCTACTACTTTCCCCTCACTATTAAAGTCTAAAATTACTCCTGGTTGTACTTCTTCCGACTCAATAATCGCTGATTCATCAAGCCGAAAATACAAGGCATCTGTTTCTTTATCAATCTTTAATTTCATAGTTATCTCCTAATTCTACGGTCAAAAAAAACAGTAACAACACGATTTGGTTCTACGGATACATTCACTACTACTCGTAAAAAACGCCCTCCAAATTCTGGAATAGCTTTAATGTAGTGAGTCGTATTATCTATTTCCTGATTGTAGTCTGGTTCGTTCAAAGTTCGATTAATCCATTCTTCAGATATAGCACGCTCTTCCATCACATTTCGTGCGTGAAGAGAATACTCAATGTTTGACACTAAATTTTACCTCCTAGCTATATTTTCAGTTTAGTAGGTTGGGTTAAGCGACAGCGCAACCCAACAATAACTTATATCAAATCCGGTTGAATACTTACTATATAGTTGAGAGTAGGGGAGTGGGGGAGTGGGGGAGATTTAGATAGACATCTCCAATAATAAAAAATCAATATCTATATCGTACAGAAATTATCAATTATTTCCCTGTACGAACGTTGCATGCAATGTCCCTACTCTTTTGGAAGAGATGTCTAATATTTAAGTAATTTAAGAAATTATAAACAAATATTATACAACCGGATTCTATGTGCAATTAACCGGATTTGATATTATCTTCAGGACTTACACACGGACACGAAATCGAGTGAGGATACCATTCGGAGCTTTGCGGAACGCGAATGCCATTTGCTTCGCATAACTATCGTTAACGCCCCTACATATGACATTTTCAAGGTTAATTTGCGTAAGTCCTGATTTATTAGGGTACGCAAAACGCACCCTAACAATAACTACTTCACAACTAATGTCGCTGTTGCCGATCGCCCAAATTCTTCGGGTGCATATTGTAACTTTGCTTCTGCTCCAGGCCATATAAATGTTCCGGGAGTCACTGACCTAACCAAATAATGTAAGCTATACACACCGGGGTTTAAACGGTCTGCATAAGCTTCTACGCGATCGCGATATATCTGTTGATATCCTATTTGCCAACTATCTGCTTTTGCCTTCACAGCGGAAGTGGCGGTTTGGAAACTGGTGTCAACTGCTTCTAAACCTGCTGGCAGCGGGTCACGAATAATTACATGGTCTACGGGGCGGTCTGTTATAACTTCAATGCCAATATCAAAGACTTGTCCTGCACTGATATCTAATGGTGACGACACCTCAGATAGATCCATGCGTTGCAAAACGGACGTTTCATTTGCCAGACGAATTTCCCGCGCTACTCGCAAACCGTTATACTTTCCTGGTTGGTTTCCTGGGAGACGGTAACTGTATTCGACTAAATAGTGCAATTTGCCTTCTCCAGATTTTTCCAAGACTAAATCTGATTCTCCTTTTGGCAACCCATCCATTGCTACATTCAAGGAGAGATTCGGATTTTCATAACCTTTAAAACTGGCAGCATCTAATTGTTTGCCTGATAATTTTGCGGTGGCGACGAAATTCGGTGGAGCGGGTTGGGTGTTGCTATAAGTAACCAATGCTTTCAAAGCTTCCGCGTTATCATAAGTTGTGCGCCAGGTGCCATCGCGTCGGAGGTTGAGCAGACTTTGTAATAGTCGGTCTAATATTTCTGGTTTGGCGTCGCGGGTAATAAATAGTCGCAATGCTTGTGCTTGACTTGCGGTGGTTGAATTCATCCATCCCCAGGTTTGCGGTATATTCAATGTGGCACTGCGCCCGGTTTCATAGACGCTTTCCTGAATTTCGTTATACATTTCTGCTGACTGTTTGCGCCATTTGGGGAAGGTGGATATATAGCGCGCTAGTTTTATTTGGTCTACCTGAGATAATTTCTCCCGTTGTTGATAAATATCTGACAGGAAGCTATTGCGGGTGTCGCCTAATTCTGACAATGCCATTAAAACATCTAAGCGCACTTGATTTTTACAGAGTTGTTCGCTGCAATATTCATCTTTGCCTGGGTCTGCCAAAATGTTGTTTAAGTAACTCCGCAGACTACTTACCATTTCCCCATTTACTAAATCTGGGAATGCTTTTTTTGCTTGGGCGATCGCTTCTGCTGCATAGGGTGTTAGATAAGGATTGGATTTTTCCCATCCTGGATAATAACCAAAACCTCCGTCTGGCAGTTGCAACTTTTCTAATTTTTCTAATGCTTGTTTTGCCTGTTGTTCTGGGTTGAAGTCTACAAATGCTTGCTCGTATTTCTCACCTAATATTTGGAGGTTAGAGGCGATCGCTAGTTGACTGGCGGTAGGCTCTAAAAATGGTAGTTGGTCTTTTTTCAACACTGCTTTTGCGGGGGCTGTAATTTCTGGTATTAATGTACTTGCCATAGAAATTTCGAGACCTCCCACATCTGGCATTACATTCTCTGTAATATTCAGTGGCATTTGTATTTGAGAGTCAGTTGTGCCAGACTCGACTACCGTTTCACTTGCTGCCAAGGACTGCACTGGTAATGAAATTTCAAACCCATCAGTGTCACGGTTATTCAGGTCAGTGGTAAATTGCACTTTTGCCTCACCCGCTTGTTTTGCCTCCATGGGAAAACGGTAAGCGTTAGTACCTGAGTCTGTGCTGGTTTGTAAATTTTGGGTAGTTTGGGAATTTTCGGCAAACAAAATATTCTGACTAACTTCCCCATCTATTTTGAGATTTCCTTTTTTGCCAGTATTATTCGTAACTGTTACGCCACCCTCAAATTTATCGCCGATACGAGCAAACTGAGGCAAAACTGGATTTAACATTAATGGTTGAGTCGTGACAAAAGTTGCTTCCCCATTGCCAAAATGCAAATTCCCATCTGTGGCAACAGTCATCACGCGCCAAGTTGTCAGATCGTCTGGCATTTTAAATGTCACCGTTGCCTTACCTTTATTATCTGTAATTACAGAACCGTTGTAATAAGCTAAAGATTGAAAGTCTGTACGAATGCGGGTGCTAGATGCAGCAGATGATATGCCGCCGCCATAACCCCAACCTTTTCTCAGAGCGGATGACATGGCTTCCATTTGTACTTCGGGACGGTTATCGTTGAAAGTGGTTGATATTGGTTGTTCAGCGTAAACTGTCTCCACTAAGTCTGGGGGACGATGACCGCTTAGTTGCAAGACCGCTTCATTTACAACCATTACTATAAACTGACCTTTACTTGGTTGCCCTTGATTATTTTTAACTGCCAATTCCACAGTCTGCATAGTTCCCGGTTGCGCTTCCGGACGTTGGGGTGTGACTTCTACATTTAAGTATTTGTCTGCCAAATTAATTTTGAATGGAGTAAAACCAATTTTCATCAAATTTTCCACAGTTCCCGGTTCGACTTCTGCGAGTGGTTGACCTTGCCGCACTAATACTGCTTCTACCGCAGCATTGGGTAACATATCTTCTGTCACCTGAAACTGAATTTCTGGCGCACCACCTGTAACTTTGACGATTTTTTCATAGAGTGGTTTGTCGCGGACGACGGCAAAATATAATTCCCCTTCTGGATAGGGTGACTGAATTAAAGCGGTTGCTGTTTCTCCTGGTTTGTAGGTGTCTTTGTCGAGTTTAATTTCCAGACGGTCTTCATTGCGACCTCCCCAATAAACGCGGTTCGCTCCGGTTGCCCAAATTTGAATATCGGTGCCAGTAATGTCATTTTCAGCATTGGCAAAATTAGCTCGGATGCGATAACTGCCAGACTCTGAGGGGGTGAGGTTGACGGTTTTCGGTTTATTGCCACTTCTGACTTTCTGGCTCGCAACAGTTTTATATTCGACTTGATATTTGGGGTTGCGACTACCTGCCACTACTTGAGTGACGCTGCTATATTCCATTTGTTGTAATTCCAGTTGAATATTTTCCCCAGAAAGTGGTTTTCCTTCAGAGTCGGTGACAATAACTTCTACCGGAAATTTTTGATTAGCATCGGCCACAAATTTACTTTTTAGACCTATTAATTTGTTACTTGGTAGGGCGGTAAAAGTTTGAGTATCTGCCACAGAAAGATTAGATATATCTGTCACTTCCACATCTACTCGATAAGTCATTGGGTAGGGTAAATCTTTTCCAACAGTAAATATTTGATTATCCCCACCTTTATTATCTAGCACCACATTTTTTTCCAATACATTATTAGGAATAGTCGGCGTTTCTTCCGGCCAAAACCATTGACGACCAAAGTCAAATTCTTGCCAATTTTCAGGAGTAAATTCTGTCTTTTGACGAGTCACATAATATTTAGCCTTTGCTCCTTGCACTGGAGAACCAAACAAATAATTACTTTCAGCTTCCGCCACTATTTGTTCGTTAATCAAAGCAATTTCTTGATTTAGTTCTAGGTCTACCTGAAAATTAGGTGGTTTAAATTCAGCAACACGAAATTCTCCGTAAAATTCTATGCCATTTTCTCCCTTAGCCTCCACATTGTAATAACCGAGTGGTTGATTATTATCTAGAGGAATTTCTAGAGAAAAAGTACCAAATTCATTAGTAGTCTGAGTACCTAAATTTTGCTTATTTCCATCTGGATTATTTAGAGTTACTTGATAATCCATATTTTCCGCTTGTTTCAAGTTACCATCTTCCAAATAATAAGCAGCTCCAGTCAACCAAACTTTTTCTCCTGGTTGATAAAGTTCTCTATCAGAAAAAATAGTACCCCGCGATTCAGCCTTGCCACTATTCCAACCAGAATAAATCCCATAACCATAAGTACCGCTATATTCTTTAGTTCTAGCAAAAGCCCAATCTTCCTTTTCTTTGGCAATTACTAATAATTCCGGTGCTTGGGAAAAACGCCGACCATTCATACATTTTTGTAAGTCGGTCTTAGTCAAACTTAGCAAACCATTTTCATCGGTTTTTCCCGTCGCACAAGCAGTAGGTTTAGGCTGAGATTTAGCATTTAATTGAGATTGATAAATCTCCACATCCGCCACAACAGGCACACCATCATCCAAATGATTTACCCGAATAATTCCCGACTCTGGAAACCACTGAGCAAATACTCCCAAATTAGTCAGTTGTACCAATCCATAAAATTTTGGTTCTTGCCATTTTTGTTGACCATTTTGTTGATAAGAACTCGTCCGTGCTTTTACTCCATAAGCCAACATTCCTGTCTGACCACCTAGTTGTTCTCTGAGAGGAACTGCTACTTCTTTAATCTGATTTTTTTCACCAGAAACAGGATAGTTTTGCCACTTTTCATTTGTTGGTAATAAACTTTTTCTATCTCTTCTGGGATAAGCCGATTCTGCGTAAACCAAATCTGTTGGTTGAACAACTTGATAAGTCGCTTGATATTCCGATTCAGGCAAATTTACTGTAGAAATATTCAGTTGTAAATCCTGACTAGAAGGAAAAATATTGAAACCCGCAGGTACCGAAATATTTCCGACTAAATCCCCTGTTTGATAATTTAAAACAACAGGCTTTCCTAATACTTGCCCGAATTTATCTTCGATATTAGCGCCGATAGTAATTGTATAATTTGTCTCTGGTTCAAATGCCCAAGAATTGAGACTAACAATGTTATAGTCATCATAAGCTTGAATCAGATTTTTTGTCTCTTTTGGTTCTGGTTCAATTGTAATATTTTCTACTGCTGATTCAGGTACAACACCATGATTAAATTCCAACAAGGGATTACCTTTAACAAATCTGCCGCCACCCTGGGAAAATTTCAGTTCAGAAAATTCAAAAGCGGAATAAGTTTCTACTTCACTCACAAAAGGTGTTTGACTAGGTAAATTACCTTTTACAGGTTCAATTCCTGAGTCAAATTCCAAGCGATATTTAGTACCTTTTTCCAGAGTAGTTTGAGGAGCGATCGAATAATTCCACTGACGGAATGAAGAATCAAATTCTTCTGTAACAACTTCTTCTTCCTCCTCATTAGTTTCCAATGTTTCTAAACTAACTGTCAAAGGTAAACTTTCTGTTTCTTCCTCTGGTAAAAATTTTAAATTTTTCTCAATTGAATCTACATCCAACTCCACATTGGAAGTAAATTTTAACGTCGGATTTATATCAATTGGTTGTGGTGTTCTATTTTGCTGCTTAGTAGTTGGTAAATTTGTTAATTTAACTGGTTCAGTATTAAAAGTCCAAGCCAAATCTTCATTTAATTGATGATTTTTAAGGTCGGATAAACCAGCCTTCAAAGTAACCTTTACTCTCGTAGACTTTGGCAAAGCTTCAGCAGGTTGAAACCCTACCATTTTCGGAGTCAAAAATCGGAATTGACCAGGTAATTCTGGGAAAATTTCAAACTTTTTAAGTTTCTCCTGTTGTTCTGGAGAATCTAAAGCTTCCAAAGGAATCAAAGGTTCTTTAAACCGAATCCGAATTTGACTTAAAAGTTCTGCTTCTCCCGTCGGACTAATTTGTTCTATCCACTCCGGTAGTGGAGGAGTAATTATGAGGTCTACCATGGGTAATTTCGCCTGTTTTGAACTTGTGTTAAAAAAACCACAAGCTGCAATGGCAAAAGCTAGGAATAATCCTAGTAAAAAATGTTTCCAATATTTGAACGCCATATTTGTTTGATTTGAGAGTAGTTTTTACCTACAATTATTAGAGGTTAATTTCCTGAATTATACAGATATTTTTACCTATTTAATGTAGACATTTGAATGAGTATCCCTGCTTCTTCCCACCATTTATATTCGTAAACAGCCTTCCCCTACTCCCGGTTCTCTACTCCCTACTCCCTCTACTCATACGATAACTAATCAGCCGGATTATAATATGACAACGAGTGTTTTCGCCTTCAACTCTAGTTATGTAAGTTTGATATGCAAGTTGGTGCAACTGGAATGAATGTACCTTGAATCAACTCTATCGCCTTTAAACAACTTAGCGATCGCTCAATGGTATATTAGATTGGCGGAGCATGGCATCAATCAAATGTATCATGGTATATTCTTGGATTGTACTTTTGATCGTTTGTTTAGCAAACTTATATGCCTTGACTCCGCCTTAGTTTCTTTTTTTCTCTAGCTTGTAACTTAATTATTAGTCCGTTATTTTTGACGTATTAACTTTTGGTATTGTTTTATCAACCTCATAATACTCATCAACTCGAAAGTTGTTGATTGCCGACTGATTGATGTAAGAACCGCGACCAACCAATTCTAAATATACATGGCCTGAGTATTGTTCTAAATCTGTAAAGTCTTTTTTCCGCTGTAATTCTGACAGATAAAGCTGTATTTTCCAGTCGGTATAAGGACTGAGAATAAACGCTCCTTGTTCTATTTTTTCAAGTGCTTGATTTTTAGCCCTCTTTCCATAAATTATAGGTGGGAAAGTATCTTTTTTGTTATCATCCTTATAATTATTGCCAATAAACTTATAATACTTGTTATTATATTTATAAGATGAAGTCATTGAATGCTTTAAGTGGAACTCAAAGTCTTCCAAACATGAATTTAATTCTTCCTGTTTGTTTGGATTGATATGTTTGATTCTAACTGCAATTTGGTTAAATTTAAAACCATTCAAGTGACATTCTGTGACAGAACTTTTGAATAATACTTCATCGCTGCATGTTAACTTTTCTTCTTGACTTCCTTTTAATAATTTATCAATATCAGCACCATATTTATCCCTTTCCCAAGTAAACAAAATCTCCATGAAATGCTCTGGTCTAGTTTTCATAATTGCTGCATCAATCATGCCAACTTGTGCATTATAATTTTTTATGTTTGTTTCTAACCTTTCTATATTCTCGATCAGTATGTTAATATTGATTGTTATGTTAGGGGTTTCCTCCGGATTGGTTTGAGCTTCATCAGGTTGAGCCTCAGAATCTTTAAAATCTCCAATATTATTAATATTTTTAAAGAAATTTTCAGCACAAGGAAACGCCCATTGTTTGACAGTAGATATTAGGGTATTATATCTTTCCCTGATAGTATTTTTTAAGATGATTTGCTTTAATTCGTTAACCTCAGGATAGTCATCTTTTACTCCAGCAGCATTAACATTTGCTATGTAATCTACCATCTGCTGTTTTTCCTTGTAACCTTCAATGCGCTCGGAAATATCCGCTACAGTGTCTATAGCATCATTCATCTTTTCAAAAAGATACATCATATCGCCATGAACTTTAAATACTGATGTCATTTTATTTAATTCATGCTTTATGTCTTTCAGATTTGTTTGCATCTCCCACTTGTTAAAAGATTGTTCTATAGACGGCTTATTCTCAAGGCGAGAAAAAAAGTTCTTTGTTTCATTCTTTAAATTCTTTATCTGCTGTTTTTGATATTTTTTTACTTGAGTTTCAAACTTATTCAGTTTATCTGTAATCTCTTTATTTTCTTGAATAGCTTTGTCCATCTGATTTAACATATTTTCACTCTGAATAGCTATATCTAGAACTTCTGACAATCCACCTGAAACAATAGTTGCCATTTTTAATGCTGTTGTCCACTTTTTTATGTTTTTGATATGTTTTTCTTTATCTTTAAGTTGATTATCATCTTTGTTTTTTTCATCTTCGTTTTTTTCATCTTTGTTTTTTTCATCTAATGGTTTTTGTTTTTCCTCTATTTATCCTATAAATTCATTTATTTATCCTATAAATTAATTTGTTTTTTTCTCAATTTCTTCTTCTATGTCTTCTCTCTCGGATAGTATATAGAAATCTATATTATTTACTTCATATTTTATATTCTCTTCTTCTTTCTCTATGCGTTCTTGTTCAACTGCCTCATAGTATTCCTCATTAAATTTAAATTTATTCAATTTAGATTTTTTGTCTGTTATATCCAATTTTTTGTCTGTTATATCCAATTTTTTGCTGTATCTTTCTCCTATTTTTACTATATCTTTACTATTCTTATCTTCCATCTTTTTTGAAGGTTCAACTATTTCATCTTTTATATCACGACAACCCTTTATCTTTTCTTTCAATTCATCTCTGGACTTTTCTGTCTTTTTTTTCTGTTCATTTATAAAATTTTGAAACGCTTCTCCTACATTCTTAACCCCATTAGTAACCGTTTCTACGTTTTGTAAATTTTTTACATTTCGCGTTTTTTTCCCAGCATCTTCCTTGCTTGAATCATCTTCAACTTCATACTTAATGAATTCTTTCACATCATCTGGAATCCCGTTAACAATGAATTTTCCTCCTGAATATTCTGGTTGAAGAAATCCTTCGCCAATATCTATCCCTGCATTAACTAAACTTGAACCTAGAATAGCTCCTGGACCCAAGGGAAGAGTGACAGTAGTAAGTAATGTTTTTGTGATAGAAAGTAACCCCTTCTTGAGCATAAAATCTTTGAATTTATTTTTATTTTCATCAAGGGCTTTCTTATCTTTATCAGCTTGGTCGATAAAATTCTTAATTTCTGTTTTGAAGTTTTCAATCTCTGTATCTAATTTTTTATTATTGTCTTCGATGGCTTCATTTAATTTCTCAATAAATTGGTTACCATTTGTAATTTTTTCCTCAATTTCTGAATTAAATTGTTTTTTATAAAAGTTAATCTTCCCTATTTATTTTTCTTGATTTAAATTTTCGATATCATTTTTAATGATATTCAAAAATCCCAATATATCTATCACCAACTCACCTGAATCCCTAGAACTTAATACGTTCATCCTGCTGATAATAGACGAACTTATATAGTTTAAAATTACGGCTTCCTTTTGAACATTTTCCTTGTTACTGTGTTTCGCATATTTTTTGACTCTCTTGAGCAGTTCATCATATTGATTTATGAAAGAGTCACTCAGTTTTTTGATGCCTAATTTTCCTTGGTTTTTTCCATTATAATGTTCTTCTAAAACCTTTAATTCATCAATAAAAACTATGGTTACATTGTTTTTATCTGACACCAGAGAAGCTGTTGAATTTGACATTTTTAAATCTCCAAAATTGATAAATTTGACAATTAATAATTAAGTGATTACACATCACTTTGGTGATACACCTGTTTACAGGATGGTTAAGTGCAGTCTCAAACAGTGAATTTTGTGGGTCATCTATTGATAAACTGCTGCACATTGTTAGGATGAAGTAATTTATGATTAATTACTGTAATCACCCTGGATTTTATGTAATTGTTGGAAAAATTCTTCAGTATTATGCTTGAGGAATTTATTGTCCAAATTCTTCAACATAAATTTCTTGTATTCAACAAAGGGTTTATACCAAATCATTTCTACATTTTCTGGCTCGGCTATACCTTTACTATTGTGCAATTCCTCTTTCTTTCCATCACTACCGTTTTTTCTATCATAAGTTTTTTCATCTTTCCATCTACCTATAGTACCTGTTCTCCTTTTATATGATTTCTGGTAGATAGCTGTTTTATCTTTTCCACCTTTTCCACCTTTTCCAGGTGTTCCTGATTCTCCCGGTTCTCCTTTTTGACTTGTATGATTGCTTACTTGAATACCTGTGTGTTTTTCAGTTACTTCATTAGCATTAATTAATTCAATAGTTCCAACTTTTCCACCATTACCTGCACAACCACCTTGACCACCGTTACCACCTTTTTCCCCATCTATACCTTTAGTAGTATACTTTGTTCTAGAGAAAGAATTCCTACCAAGTATGTTATTTTCTTTTGATTCAATCACTTCTTTCTCAATATAAATCTTTTCCCAATTTTTGTTATTGCGATCTAAAACTTCATTAGGATGCAAAGCATCCTCACCATCCTTACCATTCTTACCATTACCACCATATAGTTACCAAAAATTTTACTTCAGAAGCATAGTCTCCTACTTTTTTAAAAAAAATAGCTGTTGCTATTTCTTTTTCTATTCCTCTATTGTCAGAAAAACCAGGCAGATCGAAATATACTGCTTCAGAAGTTATCAATGGTTCTGGGTAAAATGTTTTTGATTTTGAACCGTGCCCTATTCCTGCTTTGCTATCATCTTTTTTATCAATTACTAATTCATCATCAACAAATTTTACAACTAAATCATCACCAGCTAGAAAACTTATTAACGTACTTTTGCCAACTCTTGAATTTCCCACTACAAGAACTATTTGTTTGAAACTACTCAGGTTAACTTTTTTGTCAAAATAATCAATATATTTAGATACATTTTTGATAAGGTCTAAATGTTTTCCTGAATCTTTATTTTCTTCAGATTTCTGGTGCAACTCAAATTTAAGCGGAGAGCCAGGAGGAAGAAGTTCTCCCTGATATTCATCAAAATCAATAATAGCTCCTGATGCCTCAAAACCAATAATAGCTTATGATTCATCAAAATCAATAATAGCTTCTGACTCATCAGAAAGCCAATATTTATAAGTTTTCTCAACAAATCTATCAGAATTTGTGTTTACCATGTTTGTTTACCTACTTTCAATAACTTTTTCTAAAATAGCACACCGTCGGGAGAATCTCAAGAATTAAACCATGACAAGTATTGCATTAGAATCGGTTGGGTTGAGGGACTAAAACCCAACATTAAAATATATAGCAAACAAATAATTAGAAAGTAATATAATAAGTTATTGTTGGGTTGCGATATAGCTTAACCAAACCTACAAAGATTCATCTCTAAAATTCACAATAAAATGACAGAAATAACCGCTAATTATGATGAACCCTGGAAAGCAGCAATTTCTGAATATTTTGAATCTTTCCTTAGCTTCTTTTATCCAGAAATTCATGTTTCTATTAACTGGCAAAAAAAACCGGTTTCTCTAGATAAAGAATTAGAACAAATTACGGCCTCGGCAACAACAGAAAAACGTTATGCCGATAAATTATTTCAAGCTTGGTTATTGGACGATCAAGAAATCTGGATTTTGATTCATATTGAAGTGCAAAGTCAGTATGACCGAGAATTTAGCCAGCGAATGTTTCTCTATAACTATCGAGCTTTTGACCTTTACAATAAACCAGTAATTAGTTTAGCTATACTGGGAGATGAAAACCCATCTTGGCGACCAAATTTCTATGAATATGATTTAGGAAACAGTCAAATGAGATTGGATTTTTCCATAGTCAAACTTTTAGATTATCAATGGGAGGAATTAGAATCAAATAATAATCCATTTGCTATGATAGTAATGGCACATTTTAAAACTAAGAGTACCACCTTAATAATGAATAATGAATAATGAGTAATGAATAATGAAAACTATTTCTAACAGAAATACTGATAACTGATAACTGATAACTGATAACTGAAATGGCATTACCCCCAGAATTAGCATCCAACTTTCAAAGCAAAATTAATCAATATGAGGAGGAACAGAGAATGGAATTTTTAAGCACTATGGAAGAATTAGCTATCGAAAGAGGTCAAAAAATAGGTCAGCAAATAGGTCAGAAAATAGGTCAGGAAATAGGAGCAAAAGCAACTTGCAGACAAAATATTCTTGATTTGCTGGAAAAACGCTTTAATAGTTTGCCAGAAACTCTGATAAAAGCTATTAATGAAATTAATGACTTAGCTTTACTAAAACGGTTACTTGTAGAAACAATTACTGTTAGTTCAGTTGCAGAGTTTGAGGAATTAATTACAGATGACTCATTTCGGGAAAATTAGCATAATTCCTAACCCCCAGAATTAGAATCAAACTTTCAAACCAAAATTAATCAATATGAGGAGGAACAAAGAATGGAATTTTTAAGCACTATGGAAGAATTAGCTATAAAAAAAGGAGCAAAAGAAACTTACCGAGAAAATATTCTTGATTTACTGGAAAAACGCTTTAATAGTTTGCCATAAACTCTGATAAAAGCTATTAATGAAATTAATGACTTAGCTTTGCTAAAACGGTTACTTGTAGAAACAATTACTGTTAGTTCAGTTGCCGAGTTTGAGGAATTAATTAAAGATGACTCATTTCGGGAAAATTAGCATAATTCCTATTTATCATTGCGTTTCGAACCGCGACATATAAAGCGGTAGTTTTGCGTTAGCAAGGTGAGGGTTGACAATTAATATAACTCACAACAAATTAATACCCCGAAGCAATCTTTTATAGCTCTAAATTATTGATGAGATTACTTCGGGGGGTGAGAGAGAAAAATGAGGAATTAACTGTTTTGTCAAGCCCCCTTGCTAATGCAATGACACTGTTGTGGAAAAATATAAGTTATTGTTGGGTTGCGCGATCGCTTAACCCAACCTACAAAGATTCATCTCTAAAATTCACAATAAAATGACAGAAATAACAGCTAATTATGATGAATCTTGGAAAGCAGCAATTTCTGAATATTTTGAATCTTTCCTCAGCTTTCTCTAGATAAAGAATTAGAACAGATTACAGCCTCGGCAACAACAGAAAAGCGTTATGCCGATAAATTATTTCAAGCTTGGTTATTGGACGATCAAGAAATCTGGATTTTGATTCATATTGAAGTGCAAAGTCAGTATGACCGAGAATTTAGCCAGCGAATGTTTATCTATAATTATCGAGCTTTTGACCTTTACAATAAACCAGTAATTAGTTTAGCTATACTGGGAGATGAAAACCCATCTTGGCGACCAAATTTCTATGAATATGGTTTAGGAAATAGTCAAATGAGATTGGATTTTGCCATAGTCAAACTATTAGATTATCAATGGGAGGAATTAGAATCGAATAATAACCAATTTGCTATGATAGTAATGGCACATTTGAAAACTAAAAGTACCACAAGCAACCTCACAGAAAGAGAGCAATGGAAATGGGAATTAGTTAGAAGTTTATACGAAAAGGGTTTAACCAAGTTCGATATTATCAATTTGTTTAAATTCATTGATAAAATGATGATATTACCCCCAGAATTAGAATCAAACTTTCAAAGCCAAATTAATCAATATGAGGAGGAACAAAGAATGGAATTTTTAAGCACTATGGAAGAATTAGCTATAGAAAGAGGTCAGCAAATAGGTCAAGAGATAGGAGCAAAACAAACTTACCGAGAAAATATTCTCGACTTACTGGAAAAACGCTTTAATAGTTTGCCAGAAACTCTGATAAAAGCTATTAATGAAATTAATGACTTAGCTTTGCTAAAACGGTTACTTGTAGAAACAATTAGTGTTAATTCAGTTGCAGAGTTTGAGGAATTAATTAAAGATGATTCATTTCGGGAAAATTAGCATAATTCCTATTTCTCATTATCGAAATAGATAACAATTAAAAGTAGAGTAGGTTTGGTTGAGGAACGTTAGCGCCAGCTTATCCGTAGGATCAACCCAACATCAAGATATCAGGACTTACGCAAATTGACTTTTAACCCACCATCTGTAGGGGTGAATGGTATTATTTCTCGCTATATGTAGAATATGTGCGTCAGTCCTGATATATCGCAAACAATAATTAGGGTTTGCGCTCAAAAGTCTTTTAGTAGGGGTAAGAGACAACCCACCCCTAACCTCTCCCAGGAGGGGAAGACAGGAGAAATAGGAATGAGCGAGGATGTAGGAGTAACAATTGTCAGAATGATTTTTTTGCCCAACTATGCGCCTAAAATACGCTCCTTTTTGAGCATCAAGAGCTGAAAACCAGGCACTTTTTTTGAAAGAAAAAAAAGAGTAAAGTCTTTAGATGTAAATGCTTTGAGATTTAATCAGCAAACAATAATTAGACCATAATATCATCAGTTATTGTTGGGTTGCGCGATAGAACATCCGTTCCGCTCCGCGATCGCTTAACCCAATCTACAAAAACTAAATCGAAACAGATAACAATTAAAAGTAGAGTAGGTTGGGTTGAGGAACTTTAGCACTAGCTTATCCGTAGGATCAACCCAACATCCAGATATATCCCAAACAAATAATTAGATAATAGTATCATCAGTTATTTTTGGATTGGACCATCGCTTAACCCAACCTACAAAGACTAACTAAATAGAAATATTATCTAATTACGAAATTCTCTGCTGATACATTTGGAGTACCAGTCAAAGTTGCAAACTGACTGCCATCTCCAAAACCACTATCGCTGCCATTAGCATTATAGAATAAAGCACCATTACTAGAATTGTAGACGATAATAGCTTCACTACTAGCAGCATCACCATTGCTTTCTACCGTGGCAAACTCATCCCCAATATCTTCACCCGAAGTAGTAGTAATTTCTGTGAAAGTAGTTAGGTCAAGCAGAATTAAATCTAAGTCTGGGTTAAAGTCTGTAATTTCATCCACCCCTAAACTCACCTGACTAAACTCATCATTGGCAGCAAAAATAAAGCGGTCGATACTTGCACCACCAGTGAGAATATCATTACCTTCACCACCATTGAGATGATCGCGACCTTGACCACCACTGAGAGTATCTTCTCCACTACCTCCTAACATCCGGTCATTACCAAGACGACCGATTAAGTTATCATCTCCATTACCGCCAAAGATGGTATCGTTTTCTAAACCACCATTAACGCGGTCATCACCATCACCACCACTAACGCGGTCATCACCACGGTTGCCATTAATATCATCGTTGCCAGCAGAACCACTAATAGTATCGCTGCCACCCAGGCCACTGAGAGTATCATTACCAGCGAGACCATTAATGTTGTCGTCACCCGTACCACCTTCGAGGTTATCATCACCTGGAGTTCCCTGAATATCCTGGTTTGGGCTAAACTCATAAACAGTAGTAGTACCACTAATTTCATTAGCAACTACTAATAACGCCTCCCTATTCGGACTATCTTCTGGGGAAATAAACTTAAATCCTTCTGGTCCTAAGTCCCCTGCTGCTGATAATTGCTCTGGGGTAGGGTCTGGGTCTCCATCAGCATCAGTTTCGAACTCAACAGAGAAGTCGCGGTTAGGAATGTATTGCACAAAATCAGGACTGGTGGGGTTGCTGACATCATAAACCATAATGCCCCCTGTACGTTCCAGACCAACAAAAGTATAGGTTTTATCGCCTAAAACTCCTGTAGTTATAGCTTCGGGTTCAGGACCACTATTGTCGCTACGATCGTCAAAAGTATTTTCATCTCGGTTTGAGTTGAAGTTCTCTGGGAACTGTGCTGCAGTTATTTGTTCAAGACTATCCCCACTGTTGAATATTTGGTTGCCCGCAGCATCCCAAATGCTGAAAGACCGACCGCCAGAGGTGAAAATTTTGTCGAAGTCCCCATCACCATCAAGATCGCCGTTTTGATTTGTTACTGTTAGACGACCTAAAGCAGCATCATCCTCTAGTGCAGCAACATCAAAAACATCAGGGTCGAGTACATATTCATCATCTCCTACCCGTGCTTCTTCATCCAGAGCATCATAACCCCTGGCATCTCCTTCATCTGCTGTGACATAATAGGTCTCACCTTCTATCACAAAGGAAGCAATACTATCTGGTTGCAATAACCCAAAAACAGGCCAGTTACCTAAATTAATGCCATCATCGAGATCGCTAGGGTCAATTTGATTACTTTCTGAGAAATCAATTACACCTAGAACTACTGGCACTGGGTCAGAATTAAGGGGTAGAGTGCCATCACCAGGAATTTGTTCATCTAAGAGACCAAAGTCATTGTCGTTGAGTACCGCTAATCGGAATTCTCCATCATCTGATTCTGGTAATAATGCCAGACCTTCTACTTTATCTCCGGCGATATAACCAATTGAAGGTAAGTTTGTTACTTTAGTTTTATTAACTGCTTGAATTTCTAATGCTGCTAAGTCATCTGCGGTTAATTGTTCTAGAGTTGTGTCTTCTGGTAATTCTGGCGCATCGTCAGCAAGTAAGTTAGTTGCACCTTTGAGGTCAATTTCAAAAATAAACTTTTTGCCTGTAGCGGTAACCGAGGAATCTCTTTCTACAACTAAGAATTTACCATCTTCAGTATAGACAGCATCTCCCATTTTATCAACTAATAGTGTACCGTTGTCTGGGTCTACAGTTGGTTTTTCTAGGAGGTAGACATATTCTGCTACAGGTTCCCCAGTTTCTGGGTCGATACCTAACATCCGAATAACACTGGAGTTGTCAGATGCAGTGCGATTGGGATTTGCTAGAGGTGTTTGAATAAAGCTGTAGAGAATATCTTCATCTGTATCCAGCGCAATAGCTTCAAAACCACGGTTGCGACGACGGTTAGAATATTCTGCGGGTAGGGTTTCTGTGCCAAAGGTGCCCTCTGCTGCTTCTGCTAGTGCTGCTGTTCCTTCAGGTACAAAGCGGTCGATGAGTGACCCATCAACATCAAAGTGATAGATGGCGGGGCGATATTCATCTACAGTCCAGTATGTACCATCATCATTAATAACAATACCTTCCAGGTCTGCACCAAAGGGGTCATAGTCTAGAAGGTTGCCAAATAGGTCTACTGGTTCTTCGTCTATTTCAGGAATGTTAGGTAAACCTGTGATGGGAGTTGTACCGTCTTGCCTATTTAGGAGAATTTCTTCAGTAATTTCAATATCGCCACTGCCTTCATCTAATGTAAAGCGAACAATTCTAGCTTGATAGTCTGGCAGGGCAAATGGTCTTTCGTTATCGCCGTCATTATCTACGTCTGTGGGTGCGCCATTTGGTCCGCGGTCGGGTACGGTGACAAATTGTAGGTTGCCGTCATCGTCTGTACCTTCATACCATAGTCCAGATAAACCACCCAGGAGAATATCATCACCTCCTTCGGTTGTACCTAAAACTGGCAGGTCGGAAAATTCAAATTGTGTCAGGGAGGGAAGACCGCGACTGTAGTCTTTTGCTCCCAATGGCAGAACATCTACAATGTTGGCATTTTCAATATCTACCACTGCTACAGCATTATTTTCTTGCAGAGTGACAAATGCTCTGGTGTCGTTACCATCTACAGCAATAAATTCTGGTTCGAGGTCTTGAGCTGCATTTGACCCAGGACCGTAGATCCGAACACCTTTGTTACGCAATTCTTCTTCCCGACCAATGAAAGCAGAAAAATCAGCGGTAGAGACATCTGCCTGAGTTAAATTTTCTACTCCACCTGAAATGTCGATAATACTAACAGAACCTTCTGGGTCGTTGCTGTAGTCGTCGTTGGGTTCTCCTTCATTTGCTACTAATACCTTTGTGCCATCGGAGGTAAAGGTGAGCATATCTGGTAATGCACCCACAGTTACTTGGTTGAGAGTTTCCCCATCTGCATTGAAGAAGGCAACGGTGCCTGGGTCTTGTTTGACATCAGCTTCGATCGCTACTGCTACGATGCCATTTTGATTAACTGCAACACTGTTGGCAATTGCGCCAAAGGAGGAAACATCAATTTGATCTATTAAATTGGGGTTGGTGAGATTGCTAATATCTAGTACATCAATAGCTGCTTCATTTGCCTTGACAACAAACACTCTTTGTGTATTGGGGTCGTAAGCTGGAATTTCGGCAGCACTCTCATCAAATATGCCTGTTTCATAAGTACCTAATGGTCTGAGTTGTGGGTCAGTCATTAATCTTCCTAGTTGTATATATGTTTAATGGATCGATTGTATATTAACAGTTTCACTTTAAGATAAGTTTAAATAGTCTTAAAGAAGGCAGAAGGCAGAAGGCAGAAGGGAAAGAAAAGTTTAAAGGGATAAGGTTTTTTATCACTAATCATCCGGACATGATATTATATCAAATCCGTTTAATTCTGTATAAAAAAATGTTCCATCTTCAACCATTACCAAATATTTCTTGATCTCCCCATCTCCCCACATTCCCCTCCTGGGAGGGGGAGGGGCGAGGGGTGGGTTCCATCTCCCCATCTTTCAACTACTAGGCGATCGCGTAACCTGTATGGTGTCGTACATCAGACGGATGAAACCCTAAAACAATATCTGATTTGGGAATTCCTGCCTCAACAAGTTCTGGAGCAATTCCATCTTCCATTCCATCTTGTTGAACCCATATTTTACCATTAATAATTTGAATATGAGTAATGCAACCATGAACGCGACGTTTTTGTTGCCAACCAACATCTAATAGTAAGAAATGGTTACGTTCCTTATCAATAATTAAGTACTCTTCAATTTCACCATAAGCATCAGGAATATTGGCGTATTTATGGAGATTTTTTTCAATAATATCTCGATATAAATTTAAGTTATCTATTCTACAATTTCCTCTTTTTTTGGTGAAAAAAATAATAGCTTAAGCTGGTTAAATTTAACAACAGACTGTGGTAATTATTCTGAAAATAAGTCTGAAAATATGCCTTCATAAATAGCCAGATATAACAGACGCTCTGGCTGTTGCTCAGACAAAATTTGTGTTTGAAGAAGGAGTCAGGAGTCAGAAGGACAGAGTCAGGAGAATGGGGTCGATGGGGATTCTCACCCCACCAACCGCATTTGCACCCCAGCTGACGGTGGGGTATTAAACCCATAAGGGATAAAGATAAATGATGTATTGACCCAAGGCTTGTTCTAAATCATTTATAGGGGATACACCTAAGAAGCTTTTAATTTCTACAGCAATTTTCTGTCCTTCTTTTTGAGCTGCCAAGAGCTTTTTTGCCCCCAAATCTGGATAAAGAATCCTACGGCCAACTTTCAGCCGTAAAGGGTTGTCAGTAATTGTTCATCCATCCTTCAATGATAGATATCTTTTGCCATTTCAATTGAATTTAATCAAAGCCTATTTTACACAAATCAAGAGTAAATTACTCAATTACTATACAGTCATTATTAGAATAGATTTGATATGATTAATCTACTTAACAAATCCTAAAAATTAGGATTATTTTTTGAATTTGGTATAACTCGAAATGATTCCTTCAAAGCGTTTATATTTACTATTATTATTAGGAATGATCGTTGCGCCAATCATCGCTATTTTGTTCGATCAACAAATAAGTTTGATGGCACTAGCACTGTTTGATGTGATTATCTGTAGTTTGGCTATTTGGGATGGAGCTACAGTGAAACCTCATCGAGTCAAACTAGCGCGCTACCCTTTACAGAAACTTTCCATTGGGCGAGATAATCATATTACTATATCGGTTGAGTCTGGCAAACACAGGGCAAATATTATCTTGCATGATGATTATCCCCCAGAATTTGCAACTTCCTCTACTACTCTCTCAGCAATAGTTGAACCTAACAGCAGTCAAGAATTAACTTATCATGTCAACCCCGATAAACGAGGTGAGTTTCAGTGGGGAAATATTCGGGCGCGACAATTGGGGAAGTGGGGTTTGGCGTGGCAGCAATGGCAAGTTCCTGCCAGTCAACAGGTGGCAGTTTACCCAGATTTGCTGGGGTTACGATCGCTCTCGATCCGTCTCTCTCTACAAAATACTGGCACGATGCGTCAAAAGCGACGTCTGGGAATGGGAACAGAATTTTCCGAACTCCGGGAATATGGTATTGGTGATGATATACGCTTCATTGACTGGAAAGCTACTGCTCGTCGTAGTCGCCCCTTAGTGCGGGTATTGGAACCAGAAACGGAGCAAACTTTGATTATTTTACTTGATGGGGGGAGGTTGATGACTGCCCAGGTGCAGGGTTTAAAGCGGTTTGACTGGGGTTTGAATGCTACTTTGTCATTGGCAATGGCAGGGTTGAGTAGGGGCGATCGTGTGGGAGTGGGAGTATTTGAGCGTCAACTCAGCACTTGGATACCACCGGAGAGGGGAAAAAATCAATTATCAAAATTAATTGAAAGTCTGACACCTATTCAAGCAGTTTTGCGGGAACCAGATTATGTTGAGGCAGTTACTAGAGTAGTTAAGCAACAAACCCGTCGTGCTTTGGTAGTGGTAATTACAGATATTGTGGATGCCACTGCTTCTGCGGAACTTTTGGCAGCATTGGCAAGGTTAACGCCTCGTTATTTACCGTTTTGTGTAGCTTTGTGCGACCCATTGGTGGAGAAATTAGCTCAGACTCCCACTGTTTCTGGAGAAAATCAGCAGGTACATGAAAAAAGTCATGCTGCTTATACTCGTGCTGTGGCAATAGATTTATTATCTCAAAGACAGGTTGCTTTTACTCAGTTGAAACAGAAAGGAGTTTTGGTTTTAGATGCGCCGGCAAATAAAATTAGTACAGAATTGGTAGATAGATATTTGCAGCTCAAATCTAGGAATTTACTTTAGTGCTGCTACGCGGAAGTTAAAAGTCATGCATTTAAAAGTCAATCATTTTTGATTTGTAATTGTTCGCGCGATTTTGTAACTGGTCAGTTATTTCCGCCCTACATTCCGCAGGTTGATGGTGCTCAATTGAATATTTTTTAAGTCAGATAGGGCAAGGATTAAAGCACCAATTGATGGGTAAAGACAATTCGATAATACTTACATAAGTTTCTAGGAAATTGCCTTACCCAGGATAATTGAGCTAAAGAAAATTAGGCGTTGGTAATTGGTAAGATGATTTTCTACTAGGGGTGATACCATCACTTACTCTGGTTAGATATTTAGAGGTATCAGAAACAGATTACTCTTAAAGTTTCATCTCTTGATTTACCAACGCCGAAAATTATATTAAAGTGGCTTGATCTTAATTATTCAAAGCTCTATCGACAGTTAACAGTATAAGAATTTGTCAACAGTTTAGTCATAGACCTACCCTCTCTTGGACCACAGCCTTTATTCCCTTTAGTTACTCTATAAATAGCAACAGTAGCTCTTCCATTTGCTACAATAAACCGACAAGCTTGGTTCTTGATATCGGAGTTGTTGTCGGTGTACCTACTTGGTTGGGAATCGATTTCTTTGCTGCTTGTAATGCTTGCCTTAATGCCCTTTGACCTAAGCTGTACACCAATAAACACAGCCCCATGACCATTGCCAGTGCTGCTACTCTTTCTGGATTTTTGAGAAATATGCTATCAGCAAAAAACATAGGGTCTTTGAGAAAACGAAACCCTCTCTCTGTTGATTGTTGAGCTTTATATTCTCGTAATAGCTCATCATCACTCAAGAATTGATGCTCGAGAACATTAGTTGCTAAAATAAATCTTCCCGCACGGTTTTTCTCCTTGTTGACTAGCTCAGAATTGAGAACTAAATTTCCTTTGATTCGATAGTAATAGTTGCTTGCAGTAACTCCTTTTCGAGGTCTACCTGGTTTTCCATGACGAGGTTGTGGGACGAACTCAAGGTCTTCGAGAGCATGATATCGTAGCTCTTTTCCTAATTTTTGGGCTGCTTGCTCTGCATCAGGTACGCAGGCAAACTTTTCTTGAGAAAGAGATAACAGTTTATTTTTTGCCATCACACCAGCAGTGGTAATTTTTTGCTCTAGTTGCTCTAAATCTGCCTTTTTTCTGCTTTCGCGCTCATCCACTAACCATCTCTGTTTAATACCACCATATTGACTACAACTACTGGCTAGGCGATATCCTTTAATTTCTGCATCTTTGAAAACTTCATCAGATAGCTGTGATATTAATTACTTGGCTTCACTTAAGGTAGCAGGCACTCCCATAGGACCAACGCAATTGATTCAATTGTTGTAAGTTTTCTTTCCCTTACATGGCAGCGTCCGCAACAAATCATCATAAATAACCCTAAACTTTTCCCATCATAAACTGAACTAAACCAGGGAATAACCGATAAGTTTCTGTTGCTAAAACAGCCGGACCTACTACTACTTCAGACTGCTTATTTTTCACAGCATTCCAGATAGCTTCAGCAATATCTTTTGGCTGACTAACAAAATTAGATGTTAAAACAGAGTTCATTTGTTGACGACTACTTTCTACTTCAGAATTATCTCCACCACGAAACTGCGCTCTTTCCATAAAATCGCTATTAATAACCCCTGGTTGTACAGAACTAACATTAATTCCTTTTGACTGTAATTCCAGACGTAAAGTATCAGTTAATCCAGTAACTGCATATTTACTAGCACAATAGGCAGTCATATTTGGCAAAGGCATTTTCCCACCAAAAGAACCAACATTAACAATTGTGCCAGATTGATTTTCCAAAAAATGGGGTAATAAAGCTTTTATTGTATTCACATAACCGAAAAAATTGACATTCATTAATTGTTGAAAATCTTCTAATGTTGTATGCTCCATTGCACCAGTCAAACAAACACCAGCATTATTAACTAATATATCGATTTTGTCATAAAAATCTATAGCTTTCTGCACCAAATATTCCACTTGTTTAACATCAGTAACATCAGTAGGAATAGCCAAAGCAGAACGACCGTTTGCCCTAACTTCATTAGCTGTTTCGACTAATTTATCTAATGTTCTAGCAGCTAAGACAATATTATATCCTTTTCTAGCAAATAAAAGTGCTGTTGCTTTGCCACAACCTTGAGAAGCACCAGTGATTAAAACTGTTGGTAGCATTGTTTTTTTTGTGAATAATTAAAATTTGATATGTACAGCAGAAGGAAGAAAGAAGAAGGAAAAAACTTCCATTGTCTGAGTTTTGAGTTTTTGATATGTCCTAACCTTTCCTTCGACTGCTATATAGAAAATAGTGTAACGCAACTATAAGAAAAAAGGAAAATTTACTAAAAAAAAGAGTTTATACCATTTCTCGCGCATTCTTGCTACATCTTATTGAGGGTAGGTAGGGAGGTTACATGCAACCTCCGTAGGTCCTAGGGTTTCTAGGAATAATATATCTTCACTTAGTGCCTAGAATTGTTAAAAACATTATTGAAGCTTACTTATTATATCATGTCCGTTGGTATCGTTTGTGTAAACCCAAGGGTGAATATCTACAGGAAATTTAGGTTTTTTTCTTGATCAATAGCCTTCTTCCCTCTTCCTTCTTCCTTAGCTTCGCGCTTACAATACCGATGCTACCGGACATGATATTACTTAATAATTGAAGTCTTAAGGAAATATAGCATTAATGCGGGGTTGGTGATTTGAGGTATGATATCATGTCCGGATAAGAGCGCTATAGAACTCCGTTCCGCTTACGCGATGATGCTGACGCAACGCTTCGCGTTAACGTGCGTTGTGCCCCAGCAAACAAAAAACTTTCTCCTTCTACTGTTCTTTCTTCTTCTTTCTTCCCTCATGAGTTCTGATATCCCCCTCCCCCTCCTGGGAGGGGCGAGGGGTGGGTTGACTCCTAAGTAATAAAGATTAATATTATACAGGCGCTTCAGCAACGCCAGCATTAATGCTTATGAATTGGTATTACAGCAATTATAGCAACCGCAAGGTTGGTGTTTAACAATTAGTGCGAGCATCTTGCTCGCGTCATGAATCATCATAATTACCCGATGTCCTAATATGAAATAGACATCTCCTCCACTGATAGGCAGTAGGCAGCTTTGCTGTAGGCAGTAGGGAACCCACCCCTAACCCCTCCTGGGAGGGGAAATAATTGATAATTTATGTGTGAGAATTGATTTTATTTTGGATTTTTACCAGATGTCTAATAGACATCTCCTCCAAAAGAGGGAGCAGGGAACAGGAATAAACAATTGACAATTTATAGATAAGAATTGCTTTTATTTTCGATTTTTGCATATGTCTATTCTTTCCGCTTAATTAAGCTACCACCTAAAACCTACCACTTACCACCTACCACCTTCTTCAAAATCTACTCATCTTTTAACTTTCTTTTTCCTCTCATCCTTGCCAAAATTTGTAGGTCAACACTTTGATCGGTTTCATCCACAATTTCACCAGTTAATTCTTCCAAAACATCCTCCAGAGTCACCACCCCTGACATTCCTCCATATTCATCTAAAACTACCATCAAATGTTGACGATTTTTCTGAAATTCTTTTAGCAATAAATCGACTCTCAATGTATCGGGAATAAATCTAACATCTCGCATAAAATCATAAATTTTATTACTATCTTTACCTTCTATAATTCCTTTAAGTAATTCATTTTTCAATGCTACACCAAGTACATCATCTATAGAATCTCCAATTACAATAATGCGACTATGTTGAGAAGCAATAATATCCGACTTTACCTCAGCCAGAGTTGCATTTGCGTAGAGATAAGTCGTCGCTATTCGAGGTGTCATAATATCAAAAGAATTTTTGTCATTTAGCCGAAATACTCTTCTAATCATTTCAGCTTCATCACCCTCAATAACTCCTTCCTTATATCCTACTCTGGTCAAAAACATAATTTCTGCTTCATTAGTGGTGGGTAATTTCTGCCCTTTAGTAAAAGGAGAAGTAATTTTTTCCATCAACCAAACTATAGGAGTAAATATAAAAGTTAATCCCTGGACAGGTATAGCCACAGTTAAGGCAAATTGCATGGCATAACGTTCACCTAAAGTTTTAGGAATAATTTCCCCAAAAACTATTACCAAAAAAGTTAATATTGCAGAAAAAACTCCTAACCAAGCATTTCCCAAAACCGAAGCTGCAATATTACCAATTAAAATACTACCAACTATATTAAAAATGTTATTAATAATCACAACAGTAGCAATTGGGCGATTAATTTTTTTCCTAATTCCCCACAGTGCTAATGCTGCTGGTTTTTTAGACTGTGCTAACTGTTGCACTTTAATGGGAGAAACTGAAAGTAAGGCTGTTTCAGTAGCAGAGCAAAGAGCAGAACCTATGAGAATAATTAAAACTATAATAGTTAGCTTTAGCATACTTAACTAATAATTGGTTAAACTCAATCATACCATTTTTAATTTTCTGATGAAACCTTCTAACTGGCAAATTATATTAGTTTTAGCTATCGGTATTTTGGCAATATCTACAGGTGCAATATTAATCAGGTTGGCAAGTCTCTCTGCTGGCATGAGTGGGGTAGAGTTTAGTCTCGTAATAGCTGCCTCGCGGGTGACGATCGCTGCTTTATTATTAGTACCCGCATGGTCGAAAATTCAGTGGCAGAGTCTCCAGTCGGGAGCAATACCCTATGCAGTAGGAGCAGGAGTTTGCCTCGCAGTCCATTTTGCTTTTTGGATTACTTCTTTATCCTACACTTCGATCGCTGCCTCTACCAGTCTAGTAAATACTAATCCAATCTGGGTAGCTTTGTTGTCGCGGTGGTGGTTGAAGGAAAGACTTTCTCCTCAGACAGTTATTGGCATAGTAATAGCTATGGTTGGAGGGTTAACCATTGGTTTAGCAGATATTGGTGGGGGGTATACAGGTATTAACCCTCTCCTGGGAAACTTTTTGGCTATGATGGGAGCTTGGGCAGTGAGTTTATATATACTTCTAGGACGGGAAGCTCAAACTAAAGGGTTTAGTGTTGGTGGCTATCTTGTGGTAGTTTTTTCTGTAGCTGGAATTGTATTATTGCCTCTTCCCTTAATTTTAGGTGTTGGTTACTCTGGTTATCCTGGTTTAGTTTACTTTTACTTATTATTGATGGCATTATTTCCTCAATTAGTAGGGAATACAAGTTTGATGTGGGCAGTACGCTGGTTGTCTCCTACTTTAGTTACTTTGGCAATTTTATTTGAACCTGTTGGAGCTAGTTTTTTAGGTTATTTATTGTTCGGTGAAGTGCCTTCTATCATGGTTTTTTTTGGTGCAATTATATTGTTAATTGGACTGGCGATCGCTGCTCTTACTTCAAAACAAAAATAAACCGAAAATGTCAGGATTTTAAATTATACTTCATCCATACACTCAATACTGAAAAAAAATTACCGAATAATTAAGGTTTAAAGCAGAGGCTTTAAAGGAGAAACAAGCGGTCAAGGGATGGCGAGGAGACCTCGCCATATTCAATCGACCAAGAGAGAAAAATTTTTCCTGTTCGTCAATCCTATCCGCTTTCAAGGAGAGGTAATAATTAATTATTAATTATTAATTGTTGAAACACTACTTTCAATTTTTAAACCATTTTTACTGAGAAACTCTTGATTGTAAATTTTGGATAGGTATTTAATTCCACTATCACAGAGAACTGTAACTACTACCTGTTTTCGATCTAAACGATTTGCAATAAGTTTGGCAGCAAAAACGTTAAGACCACTACTGCCACCAACCAGTAAACCCTCATCCTTAGCTAGTTGATGACAAGTAGAAATTGCTTCTTCATCTGAAACCTTCACAACTTCATCAATCACAGAAAAATTCAGGCATTTTGTCGGCGCAGATTTTCCCGCTCCCTCAATAATTGAGAATTGACCAAGACTTGAATTTAAGCTTAAATCATTTTTGGAATTACTATAGTTGCTATAGTAGTAGGCATAAATATTTGAGTTTACGGGATCTGCCAATATAACTTTAACTTTTGGATTACACTCCTTGAGAAAGCTTCCTGTACCTGATATACACCCAAAGGTAGAACCAGTCATCACAAAGTGAGTAATTTCTCCATTTGTTTGTTTCCAGATTTCTGGTCCTAAAGTTTGATAATATGCCTCTGGATTATAGATATTGTTGTATTGATTAACGTCAAAGTATCCATTTTCTTTGGCGTAGTTTTCCCCATAACTCATATAGGTATCTTGAGTAACTATAATCAAATCTGCATTAAGAGCTTTTATATGATTTTGTTTTTCTATACTGCATTTGTTTGATGTAACAATAACAACATGATAGCCTCTAATCTTACCTAGCATGGCAAAACTGCAACCTGTATTACCACTAGAAGAGCAGACAATAACATCCCCTCGCTTCAATTTACCTTGTGCTTCTGCAACATCAAGAATATAATTTGCCATTCGATCCTTGAGGCTGAAACCTGGGTTGATAAACTCGCATTTTGCATAGAGTTCTGCTGAGTTTTCACTGACTAATCTAGTCAAATCAATTAAAGGGGTATTTCCAATCAGGTCAGTAAATCTTGGAGCTTTCATCACTTTGATCTCATCAGTAAAATAGTTAATTTATGGCTTTACTTCTCAGATATTATGGTAGACATAAAGCCAGAATTCTTCAAAAACATGAAACCCATCAGTTTCTTGAGAAAGACGATTCTCTATCCACGCAAAGATCGTCTCAGGTTTCAACATCCACAGACCAACAAGCTGATTTTTTTTGACGGCATCAAAATAGATATCGGTAGGTATAGTTACTTGTTCACCATAACAACTCACTGAAAGAGGCATTCCCAATAATTTTGCCGCGTCAAGTCGATCACTGGGGCGAGGCTCCGCAAAAATACTGGCCCAATAGCTTGATGCGATCTTTGGTAATGGGTAAGAACTAGCAGATCGAACTGTTCTCTCGGCAACTACAATAACCCCATTCTTTTTGAGCAAAGGCTGCAAATACGAAAGCGGAATTTTGTGTTCAAAGTAATGATAGGCTGATTTGACAAATATCAAATCCACTGTTCCATTAGGGGTTCTAGCTAATATATCTGATATCTCACAACAATGGAACTGAACTTGAGAATTTGGCATTTTTTCTCTGGCCAAGGTAATCATATTTGAATCAATATCCACGCCTACAATTTCTGAGTTGCCAAAGTTGGCTTTCAAGGCTAAAGTAGACAATCCTGCACCACAAGCTAGATCCAAGATAGACTGAGGCATAAAATTAATGAGGGATTGCAATACCCTAATTAATCGTTCGTCGTAAGTTTTAAAGTGCGAAAAAAATTTATGGTAAGTATCAGCGTAAAACTTATCTATTGTTTTTTCCAAGGGATTACCTCTTTTCAAGATTGTGATGTTTAATTAATAATTATAATTCAGTTGTTAGACCCCACCCGATCGGTAGTGATACCAAATTAATTACCCATATTCTACAGCTAAAAATCCTATGTTGTCAAAAAAAACAGGGAATAAATTAGGTACAATATTTACGCAAAATTCCCTGTTAAGTTCTAGTTTTAGTCTAATATGTGTTGCAATGTCCTCTACAATTAGAGTTCCTGGGTAAGTTCTGAAGTAATTAATTTTTCCTGGGTACTTAGACTTAGTTGAATTACTACCGATACGAGGCTATCATCTCTATTGGAAAAATATTTTTTCTCTAAAATTAACCCTAGCTATCCATGATGAATACCCCCTCATTCATTTTCACTGTTGAATGTTGACTGCCTCAAAAAATCCTATTTAATTTCAGGACTAATCTCTTGATTTTGAAGTGTTAAACTTTTAGTAAGTCTAACTAGGAATTGTTGTGAAAATTGAATAAATTCTCTCATGCTAGAACCGTGAATAACTGCCCAAGTATTGGTAATTAAACAGCAGCTAGCAAACCACAAAAGAATGAATGTTTGGATTCTCACTACTCCGACAATAAACCAGCTTCCAACATGAAGAATAATCATTAAAGCGTAAAAACTAGCTACTAATGCTATTAAGTTGATTTCCTGTTTGGGGCGACGGAGGGCTGTAAAAATTATTGGTTGTAAACTTGCTAGTACATTCATGGGTACTAGAACACCACAAATTGCTACACAGTATATGTGTGAAAATTCGATTATGCTATCTAGATTTAACATTTTTGTAGTTTCTTTTCTCTTTTATTTTCCTAATTTTCCCAGATAAATTCCTTATTCAAAATTTTACTTTTCTAGGATGAAAGTTTAATCAATAACTGTTTATTTATCACTTTTTTCCTGTTTTTTAATTGAATCAGTCCACAAATTAGTGAACATCATTAGAAATGCTCCAAGAAAAACAGTAATTGCTATTCCAGTAGGAATTATAGTTTGCCAATCAGTAGTTTCCATGTACCTCCTAGTTTATTTAGTAACATAATTTTAGTAATTATACCTAAGATGTTATTTGATTTTATCTAGTTATATTAAGCTTTGTAAACAAATTTTAAGTACAAAGAAAATTAATTAATGTTTAAAGCTATGATAGAAAAGTATATCAATTATCAAAAATAGTTTGGATAAATGTACTTAATTTAACATTAAATATCAAAGTCTAGATGAGCAAAAAAAATACTTAATATCAGGGGTGTTATTATTAGTATTATCACAATAATTACCATTTTATATACATGAACGTTAAGCAAGTTATTCAAAACGAAACAGTAGATTTAATCAATAAATATCAAGAACAAATTCATCTTTCAGGTCACATTCAACCTCACGGTGTATTATTTGTCTTAAAAGAACCGGAATTGACAATTTTACAGGTAAGTAATAATACTTTTGAATTATTTGACATACCAGCGAAAACATTGCTGAATCAAAATCTGAGTTGCTTTCTTGACAAAAAGCAAATCAATAGCCTCAGAAAAACTTTAGAAAATCATCCTGAGCTTAAAACCATCAACCCTGTTAAATTATCAGTTAAAACAAAAGATAAATCTTTAGTCTTTGATGGTATAATTCATCGTTCTGAAAAATTTTTAATCCTGGAGCTAGAGCCAGCTATATCTGAAGAAAGTATTTCATTTTTAAACTTTTATCATTCTGTGAGAGAAGCAGCATCAAAAATGCAAGACGCTTCTGATTTAAAAAATTTATGTCAAATAATAGTTGAAGAAATTAGAAAAATTACAAGCTTTGATAGAGTAATGGTATATAAATTTGATTCTCAATATAATGGAGCTGTAATTGCTGAAGATAAAATAGAAACTTTAGAGCCACTTTTAGGATTAAATTACCCAAGTTTAGATATTCCACCCCAAGCTAGAGAACTTTATACTAGAAATTGGCTGAGGGTAATAAGAGATGTTAATTATCAACCAGTAAAAATTATACCTGTAAATAATCAGATTACTCATCAACCCATTGATTTAACTTTATCTGTTTTAAGGAGTGTTTCTTCCTGCCATAGACAGTATCTAAAAAAGATGGGTCTTACTGCTACAATGTGTATATCTTTAATGAAAAACAAAAAGTTATGGGGTTTAATTGCTTGCCATCATATTTCACCGAAATATGTGCCTTATGAATTACGGGCAGCGTGTGAATTTTTAGGGCAAACAATGTCTCTAGAACTTGCTTATAAAGAAAATCATGAAGATTATGATTATCAACTAAAGTTAAAGTCAGTCAAGAGTCAAATTATTGAAGAGATTTCCACATCAGAAAATTTTATCGATGCCTTAGTTGAATCTCAAAATAAACTACTAAATTTAGTCAGTGCTGAAGGAGCAATCATAGTTTCTGGAAACAATTTACAGTCAGTGGGAAACACTCCACCATTAATAACTGTTGAAAAATTAATTAGCTGGTTGGAAAAAAAGTTCAATCAAGAACTATTTTATACAGATTCATTGCCCAAAGTTTATCAAGAGTTCGAGAAATATAAAGATATAGCTAGTGGGTTATTGGCACTCTCAATATCTTCAGCTCAGAGAATTTATATTTTGTGGTTCCGACCAGAAGTTATTAGAACAGTTAATTGGGCAGGCGATCCTGCACCTATTACAGAAGCAGAATCTAATGGTAATATTAAATTTTGCCCAAGAAAATCATTTGAGTTGTGGAAAGGAGTAGTTAAACTCACATCTCGACCGTGGAAAGAATGTGAAATTAATGTTGCTTTAGAACTGAGAAATGCGATTATTAAAATTGTACTGAAACAAGCAGATGAACTAGCAAAATTAAATTCTGCGTTGCAAAAATCAGAAGCAGGAGAAAGAGAAAAAGCTGCTCAATTAAAACAAACTTTAAAAAAATTACAATTGACTCAAACGCAATTAATTCAAAGTGAAAAAATGTCGAGCTTAGGACAATTAGTTGCAGGTATTGCCCATGAAATTAATAACCCGATTAATTTTATTTATGCCAATATAAAATATGCAGATAATTATGCTAATGAACTAATGTATTTGATTAAACTTTATCAAAAACATTGCAATCCATCGCCAGAAATTAAACAAGAAAGTGAAAAAATAGATTTAGAATTTATTCTCGAAGACTTACCTCAACTATTAAAATCTATGGAGGTAGGGACAGAACGTATTTATGAAATTGTCAAGTCTTTGCGTAACTTTTCACGGCTTGATCAAGCAGAGATGAAGCCAGTTAATATTCATGAGGGAATAGAAAGCACTTTACTAATATTGAATAATCGACTCGATCCTAAAGTTGGAAAAAAGATTAATTTAATTAAGGAATATGGTAATTTACCTCAAATATATTGTTATGTGAGTCAGTTAAACCAAGTATTTATGAATATTTTGGTAAATGGAATTGATGCTCTGGAAGAAGCAATAGCAAAAGGCCAATTTTCTGAATCAAATGAACAACAAATTCCCACAATTAAAATTCAAACAAAAGTTGTAGGTAAAAATCTGATAACTATTACTATTTCTGATAATGGTATAGGTATAAAAGATGGGGTGCTTAACAAAATATTTGACCCTTTCTTTACGACAAAACCTGTTGGTAAAGGTACTGGTATTGGTTTGGCAATTAGTTATCAAATTATAGTAGATAAACATGGCGGTCGGATATTTTGTAATTCCCAGGAAGGAAAAGGAACTGAATTTATAATCGAAATTCCTAGTCAAAATAATATTAGGAAATTTAAGACTCTATAAAATTGACCAGAAAAAATTTATTGGAGATTTCCTATAAAGCAATCTAGCAATTTTTATTAATAATCTTAGCTGAAGAAATTCGGTATAGAGCTGCATTAGCTTTCTGTATGCAAAATAAAATGGATCGATCGCCTCCTCTGGTAGGTCTAATATCAAGTCTCATTAAATTAGCCAAGGGTAAAAAAGTTCTTCTCTTGAGAGAGAATATTTTTTCCGTCTCTTGGTGCGCGTTCCCTTGCGACTATCGTCGTCGCGGGGTCGCACCGCTTTGTCATGGGAAGCAAACAAATTTCCTCTTGTTCCCTACTCCCTACTCCCTATTCCCTAAATTTTTTATTGGGGTTATTTAAAGAGACATGATGTAAGGGAGCGGGAAATAAATTGCTAATCCTAACTTCCTGCAAATGACCACCACTATTGAGGCAAAAAACAGGATTGCTGAACCGCATATCTATGCGATCGTTATAATTTTGTGAGTTGTTTGGGTAGGTTTAACCATTCCTACTAAAAGCTTATGTAAGTCAATAGCAATAGGAAACTTGATTTTACTATCTGGATGATGTTGGTTATAGTTCAAGATCTTTTTAGTTAACCACAAACCCCAATTATAGGTGTGACGCGCTACACCCGCGTGTTTAACCAGTAGGGTTTTTTGTTGATTTGTGGAACGTAACTCAGCGCGTGAATCCAAGTAGCATAAAATAGATAATTGGAGATTATTATAGATAATACCAGATTATAGACAACAGTTAAAAACTCCTGATTCGATTTAGTTTAACACTTGAAAACTAAAATAATAACCTTTGATATTTTGAGCAGGTAGATATTCGTCCTCTATTTTAGCTATCATTCTCCAATGTTTAGCTTTTGTCAGTTCTTCTTCTACTATTTGAAAGTGACTCTCTTGATCTTCATAAAAGTGTTTGCGAACACTATAAACAATATAGCCTCCCTTTTTCGTAACCCTTACAAGCTCACGGATAGATTCCGCAGGAGCGTGTCCTGGGATAAAAGTCCCGACACAAATAATAGCATCAAAAAAATCAGAAACAATCCCAGAATCTGGTAAATAACCTTGAATAAAATCTGAATAAATATTGCGTTTTTTGGCTACATTTAACATCCCTTCAGATGGATCGAATGCAGTAAATTCTACATTTTTATAGCTATATTTAGCTAGTTGTTCTCCCTGCTCTCCTGTTCCTGCTCCTACGTCTAATATTTTCATAGACTCTTGATCAGGAACAGTTTCTGCAAAGAGTTTTGCTGTCACTACAACAGGAGTGTTTTCTCCAGTGCCGCACAATTCATTTTTGACGTGTTCATCAAACTCTTGGGCATATTGATTATAGTGATCTAGCAGATTTTTGGCATCTATAGTTTTATTTTTGGCGTTGCTGAATTAGGGTATGATTATGGAAAAGAGCGCACGCCAAAAAAGTCCACTTATTAGAATTAAAAATTATGCAATGTCCTGAATGTAAATCAGATCATATCAATAAAAATGGTCATA